>DUJK01000070.1:0-3485 GCA_013329925.1 Candidatus Poseidoniaceae archaeon | reverse complement strand
GCTTGAACGTAGATGGTTTGTCCTGTAGATTGATCGTATTGACCACCAGGTGGCAAGCCGGTATAATCTGCTACTGTGGTTGGTTGCGCAGGTGGTGCCGGTGCGGTAGCAACTGGAGGCGCTGGAGCTGTCATTGGTTGAGCAGGTTGTTGCACTACTGGTTGAGCGGGCTGTATCGGTTGTTGAGCAACTGGCTGTTGATATGCCGGTTGAGCAGTTTGTATCGGTTGTTGCATTGGTTGTCCCATTTGTGGCATTCCAGCATTAGGTGCTTGAGCCACCATGTTAGGCTGCTCAGTCCACATTTGCTGTGCGAAGTCTTTGTTATTGTCACCGTTTCTGCCACGCATAATAACTACTGCCACACCAATTACGACCCCGAGTACACCAATTGTACCACCAACAATTAATCCAGTATTGGATGACTTTGACTCTGACTCGCTTGTGTCATCGTCTTTGTCCTGCCCGCTAGCAATATTGGTCGCTGAGGAATCAGTCCCATCATGTTGACTGGTGTTGCCAGATACAACTGCAGAAGCATCTGCGGCAACTGCAGTTCCGTCAAGAGTAGATGATTCAGTAACAAAGGCCACAGATGCACTATGAGCAAGTCCACCATCAAGTGAAACCACATTCAGATTGATGGTGTATTCATTACGAGGAATTGAATCATCAACAGTAAAGGTCACTGTGAAAGGTAAATCGCCATTCATGTCAATAGTACCCCAAGTTATTACTGCTGAATCTATCAAATCTTGATTGTAGGGTTCAACCAAAACATCCAATGCACCACCAAGAGACAGGTCTAGACCATTGTGTGCATTAATTACGCCACTAATTGACATAGTGCCGTCAACGATGATTTGTTCACGGTTTTCAATATCGAGTGAGAATTCCGGAATTGATGTTACAGTAAAGGTGATTTCATCTGAGTGTACTGTCGAGCCAGCCGTACCAGTCACAATAACTGTATAATCACCAGCAGATAGGCTACTAGGAATTGTCAAAGTAAGAACTGATAAAAATGGTGCAGAACCGCTGGCAAAATCTAATTGAGCGGTAACTCCATCAGGAACAGTCACTCCAATAGTTACATCAGCGCCTGAAAATCCATTTACCGGTTCAATGAAAATAGGAGTAGGAACCACCCATTCTATGCCTTGAGGAATTACAATCCAAGGATCAAACGTAACTATTTCGAAATCTGGATCGTTATCAACGGTGAATGGAACAGTAATCGAGCGCTCCATTGCATTAGATTCACCAGTAATTTTCAAGACATATTCACCACTTGACAGATTCATGGTATCAACGATCACTGCACCTAACTCGTCAACAGAAAGTTGCATTGAATCATACATAATTGGTGCATTCTGTGCATTAATACTAGCACTTAGATTAACTGTAGAGTCGAATTCATTGAAGCCAACCACGTTTACCCAAGCAGCGAATGGTAAGCCCATTTTTGCTACATCATCAGGTACACTTTGCAACAAAGTGAAATCTGGTGTTGCCCAATCATCATTTCCTTGACGGCCAGCAAATACTTGAATTCCTGTAGCAGTTACTGAAGATTGGCCGATAGTAAAGGATTGATCACCTAAATGGCGATAATTAAGCGGAATAGCACCTGAGTCTTCGATATCCATTGTTGAGATTGTACAGCCACCAAGTTCAATTGACAAGGAAAATGTACCAGTTCCTTCAGCAGCCTCACTCCAAACTTTGTCCTCAACAAGTGGGAAATTGATATGATTCATCCCCGCTGCGTAAATCAAATCAGAGCGTAATACAGTTTCTTGGCTCATGTCGGCACCAGTCGGGATACAACCTAAATCAATGCCACCAAAGTCACCGCCACCATTGTTGTCGCCACCGCCATTGTTGTTGCCGCCATTATCGCCGCCACCGCCATTATCGCCGCCACCATTCTGGGCGTCTGAGCAGCCAAATGCATCTACTGAATCTCCAGTCACAGTATCAGGACAATAATCGTCGTCATCAATAACTCCATCACCATCGGTATCTGGATCATTACTTCCGCCATTTCCGTTGCCATTGCCATCACCGTCGCCTCCATCATCATCTGGGCAGCCGTCGTTATTAGCGTCGTTTTCTGCGGTTGATGCCTCACTGGGACAAGCGTCGTTTGAGTCAGGGATTCCGTCTCCGTCAGTGTCATCACTTCCAGATCCACCCCCACCGTTATTTTGTGCGTCTGAACAACCCCATGCATCAACTTCGGCACCTAAAGCCGTACCTGGGCAATCATCATAATCGTCTCCAACATTGTCACAGTCTTCGTCAGGGTCACCAAAGTCATCGGTACAACTTCGAGCTGAAGTGCTCATTGCCCCAAAGGCGCCACCAGACATTTCAGTTGAAGAAGTCATAGTGAGATTTTCATGGACTAGCGCCAAGTTACTCTTATCGAAACATGCAACACCTGATTGCTCGTCAATAAATTTGGTAGTCATACCCCCGAAATTCATATTTAATGTCGACTTACCTTCAATACTTACTTTAAAGCAGTCTTTACCTGCAATATTATCTGAACCTGTTACCGTCATCTGGTGATATTCTTCATACGTCATACCAAACACTTCCGGCATTGATACTGAGAAGTTCCAATAATCACCATCACTCCACACAGGGGCAGATTGCTTAGTGGTAGTCGCTGAGTTAGCAAATTGATATGATGATAGGCTTGATGTGTACATCAACTCATCTTTGGCGTTGTATTGCTCAGATGCAGCATACCAGCCTACTTCAGGAGAATACCAATCAACATTGTAACCGGCATCAATCTCAAGAACATATGCTCCACCACCGGCTTCTGTCATGGTAGCATTTATCGATACTGTATATGCTCCACCCATTTCAGTTTCTTCTTCAGAGAGGAAAATTGTATCACGAGTTTTACTAGGATTACTATCATAGAGATGGGAATTGTTGTCATCCCATACCGACATTGAAACTCCATCACCAGCAGCATGAGACAAAGTTAACAGCATTGTTTGACCACTTTCTAGCCAAACGGTGAACCAGTCATGTTTGTCATCCCACATATCAACTGCACCTCTAACCACGTCCCCTGGATACACCTCTTGACCGGCATTATTGGCGTTATTTGGCTCGATTTCTTCAATCACCTCAACTCCAGCAGCGCCGCTAAATTGCGGTTCAAACGCCGTATCATCCAATGCTGTTTGAGATATCATTGGATGTAATGCTGTTAAAATTAGAATCACTAGTACTGCTTTACGCATGAGGCTTGGTCTAGAATCAACAGTATAAGCCTTAGGTTGCACTAATGTAACCGAGTAATTAGCCCAATTATCAAAGTTTTATCATTGAAATGATTACTTGTTCTTGGCTAATTGTTTGGCCTGCTTAGCCCACTCATCTCGCTTGACACGACCTGGGAAGAACTCAATCGCTTTGTTGACTTCTTCTTCGATCTTCGGCGTCATGTTACCAACTTG
>DUJK01000018.1:5431-7297 GCA_013329925.1 Candidatus Poseidoniaceae archaeon | reverse complement strand
TACTGGACAAACTTCGATGTTCCTACAGATTACATTGCTCTACTGCTATATCTTGGTGCACTAACTTGTTTGGTACTTGGAGTCATTGCTCTTGGTAACGAAGAAGACGATGCTAAGGATTACTCAGCAGAAGCTACTGAAGAAGCAACAACAGAGTGAATAATCACTCAGTGAAACTCATCTTTGAAATGATGAGGCCTGCTGGTGTGGCTATGGCCAAGCGAGTTCTCCTAGTTAGAGGCGGCTCGCTTGGTCGCAATACTGGGCTTGGTGCAGCGCATCATAACCTAGTAGATATGTTGAATACTGGTCAAATCAAAGGCTGGGAACTTGCCGGTGAGTGCGAATACCCTTTGAGCAAAACCAGCAACCCGTTTTCTCGATTGTGGAATCGCTGGGTTTCCCATCCAAAGCGGGTGGCAAAATTCGCCAAGCAACTTGTAAGTCAAGGAAAATGCGACCTTGTTCATATTACCGACCAAGAACAATCCCACCTTGTTCCAAGTAATTGTGGAGTGCCAGTGACGATAACCGTCCATGACTTGTTTCATCTGTTCCCAGAGCACCTCCAAATTGGTGATGAGAGTATTGAAGTTGGTGATACTAAACCAGGTCTGCTGCGCCGCAGAGATTTGAAAAAACTACGTCATGGGCTGTCAAAAGCGGATTTCCTAATGTGCAACTCAAGGCATACTCACCAAGCATCTAAGGACAATTTTTCCAAAGTTCCCTCCGTCTGTATTCCAATGGGAATTGATGTTGCTAAATATCATCCTAATAATCAGCAATTAGAGGATATTCCGATGCCAGCAGCGTGTAATTTGTTAATTGTTGGTAGTAACGATCCAAGAAAGCGAATGAAATTCCTCTGTCAAGTGATAGGTAATTTACCGGACAATGTCAAACAACAGGTTCACATTCATCATGTTGGCAATGGTGCAAGTAACTCAGGCCTGCCTCCAATAACGGAGATTGCTAAACAAAACGGAATTGACAATTGGACCCAGCATGGTTCATCGGTATCCGATGAGTATTTGATGACGCTTAGAATGACATGTGAAGCGTTACTATTCCCCTCTGTCAGTGAAGGATTTGGTTATCCACCAATAGAATCTATGGCGGCAGGAATGAAAGTAATCTGTGCCGATTTGCCTTCTCATAATGAATTAATGCCAGACAATACATGCATACCGGCCGACGATTCAAAGGCATGGAGTCAAGCTATCATCAATCTGCATGCTGACTGGCAGGCAATGGCCGGCAAACAAGCGCAAAGGTCTCCAGAAGAAAGTTTACTCAAGCATGCTATGAACTATGACAACAAAGAGTTCTGCAAACGCTTAGCAGACGCTTATGATTCCCTGGTATAATACTACCAAGGGAATTTAACATTCCAGACAATTCCATCAAAAATTACCACTTGTATGCTCAACATAAATGCTCCAGCAAGCATCATATTGGCACCTTTAAGACCGTCTTGGTGGGCTGAATATGCCAATAATCCTAACATTATGTTGCCGATAGATGCTAGAGTAAGAATACCAATCACCAATATTGGTGTCCAACTGTAGTCATTGTTCATATGAAATAGCGTGCTTTCAAGCCACAGCATTGAAGGAATCATGAATACACAGTAAGCGAGGAATAATCGGTTTGCTCCATTCCCATCTTCGGAATCTTGCCATGGCCAGCGCAATTGGTCAATTGCCGAGGCATCGACGCGGTAAAGAATAGTCCACCAATATATTAGCCAACCAATCGCAGCGATAAACATAAACGGGACAATGAATTTCAGCCAACTACTAGGAATTCCCCCCCATAAAGCCATTTTATCATCTATCCTAGATAGGCCAAAAACATAGGATG
>DUJK01000018.1:2975-5043 GCA_013329925.1 Candidatus Poseidoniaceae archaeon | reverse complement strand
TGAGATGAGTTATTGTGGCTATAAATGGTTGCACATGACTGTGACTCCGATACGCATTGTTCATGAACATCTTAAGATTCGCCAACAATATGCAGCCTATTCAGCGTGTAGCTATTGTGGGAGCCGGCAATATGGGTTCAGGAATTGCCCAAAAGTCTGCCCAAGAAGAATTCGATGTCCAAATGGTTGACCGAGAGCAACAATGGGTTGACCGTGGTCAGGGAATAATAACAGATTTTCTCAGTGAAGCGGTCGAAAGAAGAATTTTCAACCAATCTCAAGTTGATGAAATAAAAAGTCGCATCACCGGAGTAGTTGGAGTAGAAAATACTGCTGAGAATACCGATTTGGTAATCGAAGCGGTATTCGAAGACTTTGATATCAAAACAGCTGTTTTCAAAACCCTTGATGAAGCCTGCGGAGACCATACTATCCTCGCCTCTAACACATCTTCCCTATCAGTAAACGAATTAGCAAAAGCTACAGGTAGACCGGATAAGTTTGTTGGACTACATTTCTTTTATCATCCAGCAAAAAACCGTTTGGTGGAAGTTATCCCGGCAAAAACCACCAGTCAAGATACCATTGACCGAGTTGTACAATATTGCAAAATGCTTGGTAAAGTGGTAATCGTTTGTGGTGACCGACCTGGTTTTGTTGTCAATCGTTTCTTTGTTCCATGGCTCAATGAAGCATGCCTGTTGGAGCAAGAAGGTGTTGCTAATGCGGCTCAAATTGATGCGATTGCCTGTAAGGCGTTCCGTATTGGTCTGGGACCATTTGGTCTGATGAATTTAACAGGTCCACCAATCGCCCTTCACTCCACAGATTACCTAGCAGAACAATTAGCAGTTCCACGTTATGATGGCGCAGCAAACCTACGAGAATTGGTCGGTGACAACAATATGTGGGAGATTGGCGAGGTAACCGATTACTCAGAGGAGCAATACCAACTAGTGTCGAGGAGATTATTTGGCGTGGTATTTGGTGTGGCAGCACAAATTGTCGATGAAGGCGTCTGTTCGATGGAAGATGTTGATAGAGGCGCTAAAGTTGGCTTGCGTTGGGCTAAAGGACCATTTGAAATGATGAATAAAATCGGTATACAACAATCTCATGAGATGGCGGTTGAATATCAAAAATTGTGTCTAGACGATGCCGGAAAGTCTACTTGGCAGGTCGCAGAATTTTTCTCGAAGCAAGCAAGTAGTAATGCTCAATGGGATTTCAGTTATGTTGACACCTCGATAGTCGATGGAGTAGCCACAATTACCATCAATCGCCCAGAAGCAATGAATGCATTGAATGAAACAGTCATCAAGCAACTTGGTCAAGCAGTAGATGCAGTAAATGGTAACTCTGCAGTCCATACTGTGGTATTAGATGGTGCTGGAAAAGCCTTTGTTGCTGGAGCAGATGTCAAATTCTTCGTTGATAAGATAAGATCTAATGCGATAGAAGATATCGTAGAGTTTACCAGCAATGGTCATAAAGTGCTAAATTCGATTGAAAATTCAAGCAAAACCACTGTGGCATTAACCACAGGACTTGCTCTTGGTGGCGGTCTTGAACTTGCTTTGTGCTGTGATTATCGAATCGGCACTAGAAGAACTCAATTTAGATTCCCAGAAACCTCAATCGGCATCTATCCAGGTCTTGGTGGCTCTCAAAGACCTGCAAGAATCTCGGGTATCCCACTAGCTAGATGGGCAGTACTTGGTGGAAATTTCATGAATTCTCAAATTGCTTATGACATTGGATTGTTAACCCATTTAGTTGATTTATCAGAAGTTGATGCAGCGGTAATACAATGTTCAGCATCAGGTAAGCCAGCCAATAAGTATCCTGGTAAGCCAACCAATAATGCGAGTCCAGTGGTTAAATTTGCCTCGGACTTTTACAGCGATAACAACCTTTCAGTATTGCTTTCAGGCGGCTGTCCAGCAGGCTATGATGCGGCAGATAAAACCATTTCACGGCAATTAAAGAATCTGAAATACACTGCCCCAATCGCTCTCTCGATGGCGAGTGAATTGATTGATATCACTAGCAATACATCACTAAGTGA
>DUJK01000018.1:0-2588 GCA_013329925.1 Candidatus Poseidoniaceae archaeon | reverse complement strand
TTATCTGCCTTAATTGAGGGGCGAAGACCAACTTACAATAATAATTGATAATTATATGGAAGTCAGATAAATGACCAGCCAAATAAAACCAATCCTGTACAGTTTTCGTCGTTGCCCATATGCAATGCGGGCTAGAATGGCAATTGTACGAGCAGGGCTAGTTTGTGAGCATAGAGAAGTTGTTCTTAGAGATCGACCAGATCACATGATGGAGATTTCACCAAAAGGCACAGTTCCAGTTATGCTGTTGCCTAGTGGCAAGGTTATCGAAGAGAGTTTAGAGATAATGCAATACGTTGCAAACTGGACATTAACTGACCTTGACAATCATTGGGTCAATCGTAACGACAATGAATTCAAGTTCCATCTTGACCGGTATAAGTATCCTAATCGTTATGGCGATGTAGATGCATTAGAACAAAGAGATTTGGCGAAAAAATACTTAGATGACTTAGATCATCTTTTACTCAAAACGCTATCAGATGAATTAAATGACGCATTATTCCCGTTTGTTCGCCAATTTGCTAATCATGACAGGGAGTGGTTTGATAGTCAACAATGGGATAATTTAGGTCAATGGTTAGCGGGCAATCTGTCTAGCCAAGAATTCAAGGTGTGTATGAAGAAATATCCACAATGGTTCAACGGTGATACACCTGTTGACTTTCCAATTATTGAATAATGGGCAGATGCTTTACTGAAGGCGCAATCCCCAGGTTTTCCGGGAAAAACATAGTTGCTTCCGGTATTGGTATAGGAGTAATTTCTTGGCCGACTAAAGCAACTCTACTTGGCTTAGAATCTGACAATATTTTCCTTCCAGTCAGTGGGGCGATTTTGGCTGAGAAATCCATGATATCATCATGACTGGGCATATTTTCTGCACTGAGGTTTTCCCTGCTATTACCAACAAAAACGTAGCCTTTGTTTTCAATAAAATCAGGGTCAGCTCGGTTATCTAACGCAGCAAACTCTCGAATGTGTTGATCACTCATGTTAATTCCCTTCATCAATGTGTGGCGAGAGACTATTCTGGTATCTAGGGACGGCATTAAATCGATAGTTTTCTCAAATTGTTCCCAAGAACGTTTATTCCATTTTGGTTTACATACTTCATTGAACACTTTCTTATTAGGTGCATCAACTGAAACATATAATTGAGTTGGTAGTGGGTCTAGGCGTTCTAGAACTTTGGGAAATGTTCCATTGGTAACCAGCATGGTAGTCATGCCATGCTTATGGCACAAATCGATATATTCGCCAAGCCTAGTGTAAAGTGTCGGCTCACCGTTTAGTGAAATAGCAACGTGCTTAGGATTTTGTGCATCAAGCCATTTTTCTCTCGGTACTTTTGGATTCCCACCAAAACCAGAGAGCAATCTTCTTTGTGCTCTAACCGATTCATAGAGTAGTTCAAGCGGGTCTTGGTCGGTTAACTCTAAAGTATCCATATGGGGCTCTCTCCAGCAATAAGTGCAAGCTAAATTGCATTGGTCTACTACTGGTGAGGTTTGCATACAATTATGACTGGCAATACCGTAAAACTTGCCTTTGTAACATTGTCTGTCACGTAGTAATGATTCTTTTGTCCAGTGGCATATTTTCACCCCACCGTGCTCACCCACGATATGATATCGCTGCTTCTGCAACTTTGCTTTCAATGCTAAATCCATGCCCACGTGAACACACTCCTAAGCCGTCTGCCTCGGTTCCTTGCGGGGTCGGGTTGGGCTGGGATAACCGGTCGTTAGCCACCTTGGTTATCAAAGAAACTCATCTTTGCCATAATCTAGTCAAAGGCTCGGAGTTTATCAAAATAAAGTAAACAAGGCTACTGCGTAGGTGTTTTAAAATTTACCTACTTTTATTATTGCACCCTTGTGTTGGCAATTTTACCGCTGTTTAATATACTCTAGGTGCATAAAGTAAAGTGAAAGAGGGAAGGAAATGGACCGAGAGTTAGAAACCTATGTTGAACAAGTAATAACCAAGCAAGATTACCGTAGTGGTATCTTCTTTAGTTGGAGGCAGATGATCGTTAACGCGATGGCAGATTTTAGATTTGGAGCTGATGTAAGAGGGTCCCATAGTATCAGAGGTGGCAAGTAATGGATGATTATTTAGCAGAGTATGTAGAGAATGCAATTGAACAACAAGTATACCGGAACGGGATTGAATTTTCCCCGTCTTGGATTAGGAAGATATTTTCTCGCCGAAACAAGGCTTGACAATGCTAACCTCAATAACAGACGGGCCGATGGGCTGTCATGGTTAGGTGGCTTGTCCAGACTCTAGGCTTGTTCACGCCGCTGGTTACAGTCATCGGTTTGCTGGTTGGTGGCTGGTGGTCAGCTTCAACCCTGATTCTTGCTTTGGGGATCTATCCAATCCTAGACTTATTGCTAGGTGACAGTTCAATAACAGATCCGCTAGAAGAATCCAAGACCTTTGATTTCATTGTTCATACACATGGAATATTGGTGCCTGTAGTTATTGCAACACTACTCTACCAAGCTTATTTTGACTATACTGCTTTTATCTGGCTTGCTGCTGTATCTGTGGGTATGTCATCTGGTGCATCCGGTATA
>DUJK01000122.1 GCA_013329925.1 Candidatus Poseidoniaceae archaeon | reverse complement strand
GGACCGTTTCTTGATGAAGATGAGCATGGGCTACCCTGACCGCTCTGAAGAAAAAGCGATTCTTGCTCGCCGAAAACTACGAGGAAAAGATGGCCATGATGTTGAACAAATCACTTCACCAAAGAAAGTTGTAGCAATGCAAAAAGCACTTGAAACCGTTCACGTAGACCCGGCAATTCTTTCTTACATTGTTGAGATTGTTCAAAGAACACGTGAAGATCATCGAGTTGTCAATGGTGCTTCACCACGTGCTTCGCAATCACTATTCAAGACCGGTAGGGCTGCTGCTGCAATTGCGGGAAGGAATTACGTTATTCCTGATGATATCAAGGGTATTGCCTTGCAAATTATATCGCACAGAATCAACATGAAACCCGAAGCAAAAATTCGCGGTATTACCGGCATGCACATCGTGAGAAAGATCTTGTCGGAAGTTCCTGTTCCAGTCATACAACCAATGTGATTTGACTGAATCTATCCTTGCATTGAAAGGGGAGTCCCCCCGTAGCGTGAACTGTCCGAGGAGGTAAGTAACATGAATCCGTACAAGATGGTAATCGCAGTAGCCAATCAAAAAGGCGGTTGTGCAAAGACTACCACGGCGGTCAATCTAGCGGCTGCTCTATCTAAGGGGTCAAAACGACAAAAATTGCCGCCCGCAAAAGTCCTGTTAATTGATTTAGACCCCCAAGGCAATTGTGCAACATCGTTTGGGGTTGAAAAAAAGAAAGTCAAGCGTACAGCATATGATTTACTTACCAATGATAGTGGTGAAGAATTACCATTGATGGAAGAATATTTGATTTCTCCTAAGGCACTTACTGAAAGTATGCAGGAAGCATGGAGTATGAGGAATGGTGGTAAAGCCGCCCCTGATAACATCACAGTTGACAACTTATGGCTAATACCTAGTGATATTCACCTTTCAGGAGCTGAGATTGAATTAAGCCATAAAATCGGCCGTGAAACCCGCCTTAGAGAGGCTTTATTACCAATTATTGACAATTTTGATTATATCATAATAGACACCCCACCGTCACTAGGGTTACTATCAATAAATGCTATGTGCGCGGCTAATTGGGTGATGGTGCCCGTACAGGCAGAGTACTATGCTTTGGAAGGATTTAGCATGCTGATGAATTCAATTAAAATGATCCAAAGAAGAATAAATCGCAACTTGAAAATTTTTGGAGTGGCAATGACAATGGTCGATGCAAGGTCAAAGTTAAGCCGGCATGTCTGTGACCAAGTCAATACTAAAATGCCAAAAAAACTATTCAAAACAACCATCCGAAGGTTGGTCAAAGTAGCTGAGGCCCCATGGAGTGGCGCCCCTACAGTACTGCTAAACAAGCCAACAAATTCTGGGGCTGGGGCAGGTTCACTGGAATACTGGACATTAGCCAAAGAATTCCATCAGCGAGTAGCAGCAATGCGCAGAGAATTTGGAGTAAATGAACAACCTAGGTTGCTACTCGATAGAAATAGATAGTCGGTTCGTTGAAAATACCTCGAAAAACTATGCCTCTGTTCGGTTTTCTTTCGCGTAGATTAAGTAGGCCAATGAGTGCTGGGCAATTGGGATAAAGCATGACAGCAGAAGGCATGACCTCAATCAGCGTTAGTTATGAAGTAAGAAGGCAATTAAATACGCTTAGAACTTTAAGTGGTTACAAAAGTGTCGATGAATTTCTTGCTGACCTAATCAGGGCACATAAAATTACTAAGATGAATGGCGAAATTGAAACATTGAGAGAACGCATGAAAGCCGTTGCCGATGTTGATGTAGAGCACCTAGTCGACAGGTTGAATCTCTCACCTTTCAGGGTGTGAAATAATGATGCAGTGGCGTCCAAATGGATATCTATTTGAAACTAATAATCTGATTCGCGCATTGTTTGATGAAAATACTGCAGAAGGACAATTGATGAATGCAGCTGCTTCAGGTTATATCGAAATTTTTGCCAATGCAAAGTCATGGAATGCAATCTTATGGCTTATTATGAACACCTTAGTTGAAAATGGTAGCCCAGTTTACTCGGGTGACGAACTTGGTGAATTGAAAAGGTCACTACCCATTGTCTGGCGTTAATCACTCATCGCCATACTTACTGAGCCACTCATGACCATACCATTCCCATTGGTCCATAGTCCAACCTTCTGGCAGCCCTGATGCGGGCAATGGTGGTGCATTACTAGGCTTTTTTTCCGCTGAATCTTCGTCCTCTAGCATGGCAGATACCTCCGCTTCAGAAGTCTCATCCGCAGTAATTTCAATACCGGCTATGTCACTTATATCGGATTCAGAGTCATATAATTCTTCGGCTGATATTTTATTCTCTTCGATAACCTCTTGTTCATCATCACTGCTCGAGAAATCCATTTCGTCAACCTCATCATCCCACTCATCATCAGAGTCTACTCCTCCAACCGCGGATAAACCCGCAGAGTCTTCTAGTGCTTCCTGGGTTGCCGATGATTCTTTTGGCTCAAATGGTACACCATATCGCTTGACTAATTTTTTCAA
>DUJK01000159.1:7493-7856 GCA_013329925.1 Candidatus Poseidoniaceae archaeon | reverse complement strand
TCGACCCGGTATCAACTTGCGGAATAATGCAATTGCCGACCTGTCATTATGCTCTTTATGTTCTTCTTGCCATGTTTTAGGATGAAGCAATATGATCACAGTTAGTAGCTCTAACCTACCAAACCACATCAAAATCGAAGCCAAAACTAATACGCCAGAGTTTAGCGGTGACCAAGTACTACTAGGTCCATAATCACCCAATGCTGGGCCAGTATTACCTAGTGATGATGCGGTAATTCCAATAATGCTTTCAAATGATTCATTATACATGAGTATCGAAAGTAGAATACTTGAAATCCCGAATAAACCAATCCAGACAAACAACATTCCGACAATTTTGTCAATTTGTTGAGGCTCAACAAC
>DUJK01000159.1:0-7118 GCA_013329925.1 Candidatus Poseidoniaceae archaeon | reverse complement strand
TCTCTCATTGCAACCTTGAATGCAAGTATAATTCTCATTAATTTCAATCCACCGCTGGTAGAACCGGCACATGCTCCAACAATCATCAATATCATAAGAATAAATTGTGTAACTGCCGGCCATGTCATGTAATCTTGTGTTGTATAACCAGTAGATGTCCCAATTGATATGGTCTGGAACAGACTCTGTCTAAATGAATCACCTAAATCCACATTAGTTGTTACTAGAGCGACCATCATAACAGCAACTGCGACAAAGATGTATACCAGATATGTCTTAAATTCTTCATCCTTGAAAGCTTTGACATACTCTCGTGCCAGTAAAAACCAAATTAAGGTAAAGTTGATACCTCCAATAAACATGAAAATTATTATTATTGCTTCAACCTTTAACGAATCATAATATCCAATGCTGGCATCTCTGGTAGAAAATCCTCCGGTTGCCATAGTTGTAAATCCATGATTAACAGAGTCAAATAATGACATACCCCCCAGTGTTCCAAGTAGGAAAATTTCGATAATTGTGAAACCAATGTAAATTTTCCATAATGTGAAGGCAGTTTCCTTTACCTTGGGCCTCAAACGGGATAGTGAAGGTCCGGTTAATTCTGCTCTTGCAAGCGCCATTCCTCCACCCATTACCCGTGAAAGTAACATCATTCCAAGCATAATTATCCCCATACCTCCTAGCCATTGAGTTAACGAACGCCAAAGTAGTATCCCCCTAGGTTGAGCATTAATACAATCTGCAGTTCGCCCAGGAATGCAGTTTGGACTCATATCGTGTGATATGACTGTGGCACCAGTAGTGGTAAACCCTGACATTGATTCAAACCAGGAATTAACTGCCCCTCTAGCCATATCAATTAGTGCTGCATCAGTAGCAAATGGCCCAACAAATACGCCTCCAAGCCAATAAGGAAACAATCCAATAAACACGACAATAGGATAAATTAAGGCAACTGCGGCAAATGCTTCTCTGTCTCTTAATCGATCTGCGGTATCGCTTCTTGTGCCGAACTTAAGCATCAAATATCCAATCATAGGTGATAGTATTAGTGGAATCAAAAAAGCCCTCATAGCCATCTCAATATCATCCAACCAAACTGTAATGATTCCACAAATCAATAGTGGTATGCTTATCGCAATTAATGTCCAGCCAAGAATTAGGCTCAATACATCGAAACGCATGGTTACACCTGGAATTTCCTTTCAAGTTCTGCTACCCTATCTGGTCTAGTGAAAATTATCAGGTTATCCTCAGGTAGCAGGACTTTATCAGGAGTTGGTCGTAAATTTTCCCACTGACCATCTACAGTTCTTCTTTGAATGAATGCAATTCTCATCCAATCGGTGAAACCTGCATCTGATATCCTCATGTTGGAGAATTTATGCTTTACATCGACTTTCATACTTATTCCAACAATATTTGGGACATTTGACAATACCGCATAAGCACCGGCAGCTTTGGTGTGTATGTGGGCCAAGATATTGTCCACTGCAACTCTTTTTCTATCAACTGCAAAGGTAATTCCCATCCTCTGAGTCACCTTGACTAAATCTGCATCATAAAGCAATAATCCAGTTCTATTAACGCCCATATCACTGGCTAACAAAGCAGCTGCAATACTGTCATGGTCAGACTTTAATGCCGCAATCGCAATATGATGTTCAGGAATTCCGACCTCAGTTAGAATATCTCGGTCTAAATGATCACCATGAATCACTTCCAAGTTAGGATGGGATCCAATATCGGTGGCTGACAACTCGTTTGCAGTTTGCAAGTCCCTTTCAATTACAGTGACCTTAGCATCATTCAACAACCAATTTTCAGCGATCATTTGACCAATTCGATTAGCACCAATAATTGCTACTTTTGGAGCAATAGGGAAATCTGTTGCTTCATGGCCAAATATGTTTAGTATTCTATTGAAACTAGATAGACCATTAGTTGCCACAGCAATTTTATCATTTGGCATCAAAATAAAGTCACCATCAGGAACCACACTCTTCTCACCACTCCTCTTGACGCCTACAATCAAAGGCAACTCTCCGTCAATGGACGAATTAGCTTCTTTAAGAGTCTTGAAAACGATGTTATCAGCATTTTTGGTGACATCAAACTCAATGATGTAAGAATCGTGACCGAAAGGAATTACTTCCTCGATTGATGAAGATCTCAAACCTGTATGTAATCGCTTAATTGCACTGTCAAGTGGATTAACAACATGGTTTACTTTAGCCCACCCAGTCAGATGCCCTTCCTTTTGTTCTTGCATGAAATTCATACTTCTTACTCTTGATATCGACATTAATGGCTTAGCTTTTGCTCCGCCATATTGGTAATGTGCATGCTCAGCAAGTGCGCAGGCAAGTAAATTTCTTTCATCAGAATTAGTTGCTGCGACAAATATTTCCGCCTGTCCGATACCTGCTTCATGTAATTTCTCTCTTGTTGTTAAATCCCCATGAATCACCAGCACATCCAAATTTTGAGCATTCTTTACCGCTCTTGAATCTGAGTCTACTAATACTACATCCATTTCTTCGGCTCTTAGTGCTCTAGCGAGTTCTGTTCCAACTCTTCCTGCTCCACCAATAATTATTCTCAATTTATCACCTCAAGTTTTCTGGGAGTTTCTTTATTTGGTATGTTCCACCCGATGTATCTGGTGTATCCAAAGTGCTGAATGAACGTTGCCTATCGATATTGTTACTGTACACTCCTGGTTTGTAATAATTATTTATCAAATTACCACTTGCATCAGCACTCTCAATCCAATCGATATATGCTGTTGGTGTGTGAAGTAGCCATTTATTATTGACAACATCTACCGATCCTTCAACATAGCAGTCATCGATGACAATATTTCTTGATTCACACCATTCATCATCCATTGGCAGTAATATGTATCCCCATGCATGGGCCTCCCAGTAAGTAAATGTTGAATCAGTCAGTGCCCCAAAGACATACCAACCAGGAATCATTTTTGTCCTTAGAATAGAAAAGAAGGCATTGGTTTGTTCATCACAATCGCCAACTCCTGCACTTAGACAAGCAGGTCCACTTCTGGCAACTACTGGCGCATTTTTGTCATACAGCACATTAAGATGTAAATAATCAAAAGCGGCTCGAGCAAATGCATAGGCGTTGGTTGAACGACCCTCAGGCAAAGAGGCTGATATGGTTTGGGCGGTAGAAACTACTACAGCATCCTGAGCATTAATTGCATAGTCTAGACGACCTTTATTGTACCAAGATGCAGTTGTAAATTGTGCTGCCTTGGTTCCATTACCACGGTCTACTATATCTGAAAAAGATCCACTACGATCGACACTAATGCCGTTTGAAATACCATCTATTCTAGAATCGACTCTAGAGGAAGACCACCAAGAATAAGATGTGCTAGTAATAGTTACTGCAAAGGTAAATGACGCTTGTTCACCCGGATCTAAGTTTAGTTTTATTTTGACACATATGTCTACGCTACACATATCATCGCCAATACCAACACCGGGCCACCAAATTTCGTGCCCATCAGCAGTGATTAATTTATCACTTGGGTCTCTAGCAGGTTCACCAAGTAGTGGAATAGAATATGATATATCATTGACAATAAGTGCTATTGAATTTATTTTCTGAATTTCTTGTGTAGCGAGGGCAGGATCACCGTTAGTATATTCAAACATATTATCGTGGCCATTAAGTGTCGAAATATCTCTAGGGATTGCTAGATTTTCTCTCAGGTATCCCGTGTCTCCGTTATTTACAACATCAATTGTTTTACCAACTGTATAGGTTGCTTCAACAGGATATAGGTGATATGGAGCAACTGCAAGCTGAATATATTCATTTATTCCAGCCCATTTATTGAAAACTAGCTCTCTTGCTTGTGGTGATAGCATAATAAATGCTACAAGGCCCAACATCACCACGCTACGAAATTTATTTTTCCTTCGTTTCAAAATATTTCTTCGCCGACCTGTGTGAGTTTCGACGACTCCAGATTTTGTTGGTCTTTTGGTTTTCTTGTAAGTCGTTTCTATACTACCTTGATTGAATTGTTGCTCAGCAGCGAACTCTTTCGATTTTATATTGGCTAACACTCTTCCGCAGGTATAACAAATTGTGTCACCTGGTAAGGTGGCACTCCTGCAATAAGGGCAGTTACCCATGATACCCGGCTTTGACGGCATTGTATAACGCTTGCCTGCGGATATCCACCAAAGGCCTTATTTCGGATGGAAATCAAATCATCCGCTAAATAAGCCAATAGGTAATAAGTAAGTAGTTATTCACTTTCTTTTACTTGAGAATTAGTTGCTATATTGGGGCTTACCTTTCTCAATTTTCGTTCCCGTGCTTGTCTTGCCCAAATTTTACGTAATTGTTTTTTACCTTCTTTTGGTATTGATTCCCAAATCCAAGTTTCTGCCGCTCTATCGGCAATTAACATAACTGGAAGAATAAAAATCCATCCAATTGGAGCAGATAATATGTAAGCGAACATTATCACATATCCACATCGCCACATTGTAGCGCGTAATATTGCACCCCATTTTTTACCCATTAACATTAAATGTCCTTGATATGAAGTAATTATTGCTTCACATCTCGGTGCTAGAAGGCATATCATTAGAATTGAAATTAGTAAAATTGGGCTAAAATCATACCACTGTAATATGGCAAATATAACCACCATGGCAAACATACCACCAATAGCAAGCCCCAAAGCCCAACCACTGGTTGTTTGCGATGAACCAGACCGCACACGATTACGTCGCAATAAAAAGTGTACAATTATTGACATTATTAAGCAGTATAAAATCAAATTAATTGGATTTACTACCGTATCCTGAGTTGCTTCGAATTCAAGGTTTGGCAAAATAATATTATTGTGTATCTGTGATGCGTAGAGTCCACCAAGTAGGATTCCCCAAAATACATTACTCCAGGCAGTAGGTAAATCATAAAATCCAGAATATCGGGTCATTACTCCTTTCCAGCCTAGTGTCATGCCGATCAAGGCTGAAACACTGGCTATCTGAAATAACACCAATTGGTTTGCCATTAGTTACGCGTCGAGGTATTAGTTCATGAAATGAGTGTAAGATTCTACTTCATCCGCTGGATTCAAAGACCCCTTACTGTGTGGTGGCACCATGGCAAGACTGCTATTGTTTGGCGGCAAGGGTGGTGTTGGCAAAACAACAACCTCTACAGCAACAGCGGTACATCTTGCCGACTGTGGTCTAAAAGTCCTGCTGGTATCTAGCGATCCGGCTCATTCAACTTCAGATTCACTGGGAGTGGAAATTGGTACTGAACCAACTCCTGTAGAAGGGGTTGAGGGACTATATGGCTTAGAAATGGACCCCGAATCAAAACTTTCTAATTTGCTTCCTAAACTTGGAAATATGGTAGATGGTATGAATACTAGCGGTGGCCTTCAGGGTTTAGGTGGCTTGAGTATGATGTTAGATTCAGGTGCAAAAGAGGAATTTGATGAAATCAAGTCTGACGTTAAAACTTCGGAAATGATTTTGCCGGGATTAGATGAGGCGCTAGCCTTTGATGAATTACTAAAACACGTAGAAGACCCTAACTGGGACGTAATAGTCTTTGATACAGCACCTACAGGTCATACCCTGCGTTTTCTCTCACTACCTGAAATAATCGAGGCTTGGTCAGGCAGGCTACTTAGATTGATGAGAGTATCAGGTGGTATCAGGTCAATGCTGTTTGGTCGAAAAGAAAGCCAAGAGATGAAACAGGAATTGGAAAAATTCAGAAACCGAGTATTGCATGTAAGAAGAGTACTTAGTGATCCTGAACTTACCACTTTTACTCTGGTAACGATTCCAGAAAAAATGGGTGTCAATGAAACAGTAAGGGCTTACAATTCTCTATTAGAATACAAATTACCAGTTAACTCCTGCTTAGTAAATCGTGTAACACCTGAATTTGACCATCCATTTTTAGCTAAAAGACGAAAGTCAGAACTTGCTAGAATCGATGAATTGAGAGGATTGTTAAATGATGTCGAGGTTAATTCTATGGAATTATTAGATCAAGAAGTGGTGGGCGTAGATAACCTTAGAATGGTTGCTGAAAAATTATACGGTTCTGTTAAACAAGTAGATGAATCACTCGGTCCACATGAAGTTGGTGACCTGGTTAAACATCAAATACACAGAGGCATGCAGAGAGAGTTCACCGATGAATTCGAAGTCATTAAATTGCACTTCCCCGGAATAAAACGTGATGAATTGTCACTAAGAAGTGATGACGGTGTACTATTTGTCGGTTTAAATGGCAGAGAGAGAAGTATTTCCACTAGCGTCCCAGTTAAGGCAAGTCAAGTTGATGCAAAATTAGAAGAGGATGTCCTCCGACTCAACATCCCCCTAATTAAGGAATGAATTCAAAGAGGGAAACCTTGACGGCTTGTCATGGCACTTGAAGGTCTATCCCGTGGAATCTTCCGTTCCCTCGGTTTTCTTAAAAACCGTAGGAAACTCGATGAAGATGAATTACGTGATATGACTAGAAGTCTTAGGAGGGCTCTGCAAGAGGCTGATTTCAACGTAAGGCAAACCAAAGAAATTGTTGAACGTATGGAATCAAGGCTGCGTGAAGAGGAACCACGGCCTGGCTTAACTTTTCAAACTCATGCGATGAATATTTTGTATACTGAACTGGTTAGAATACTCGGGCCAGCTCATGAATTCCAACCTCGAGGAGCGACATTACTGCTAGTAGGTTTGTACGGTCAAGGTAAGACAACAACTACCGCAAAGTTAGCCGAATGGTATCGCAAGAAACATGGTCTTAGAGTTGCAGTAATAGAAGCAGACGTTCACCGTCCGGGAGCTTATGCCCAATTATCACAATTACTTGAAGACACATCAGTGATTGTCTATGGTGAGCCTGAAAACAAAAATGCAGCAGAAATTGTCCGTAATGGTCTAGCAGAATGTGCATCAGCAGATTTAGTGATTGTCGATACAGCAGGTAGACATCAACTAGACCAGGAACTAGTTGAAGAATTAGAGAATATTGCATCTCTGACAAGAGCAACCGAAAGATGGCTCGTAATTGACGCCCAAGTTGGTCAA
>DUJK01000066.1 GCA_013329925.1 Candidatus Poseidoniaceae archaeon | reverse complement strand
CCCGTTGTTAGAATGCGCCCTAATATTGTAATAAAAGGCTAAATCACATACAGAATTTAGTGTGTGATTGACCAGGTATAGTTGGTGCAGCACCTGTGTGAACACCATCTGGCTCTTCACAAATAACACTCAATAGTGTGTTTACGAGCTCTTTTAGTTCGTCTACTTGTGATTGTAATTCTTTCATCCGAATTTTTATGTCTACTTTGTTTTCTAAACTGATTCCCATCATATCCCATCCAAGGAAGTTGCCTTCCTTATCCTCTTTTCAGTAAAATAGCCTATTAATCTTTGAGGCTATCAATGAGTGAAAAATGCTGTTTTTTCAACCTAAATATTTGACGAACCGTTATATTCATCGTGCATTTCGCTGCCTTTGCGCCACTGTGGCTTAGGGGTATAGCACCTCATTGGTAATGAGGAGGTCGCGAGTTCAAATCTCGCCAGTGGCTCCATATTTATGACGATAGACAATCAATTCATTGATTTTGAATACAACTTAATTTTGTAAATGAGACCTAATATTAATTTGATGGCATTCGGGAAAAATATAATATGATTATTTTGCAATTATCACCACAATGGAAGAGGTATCTATTGAAGGAGCAGAGGTAGTTCCCAAGAAATTCACTGGTGTATCTAAAAAACCAATAATACTGTTGTGTTTAGTTGGTTTGGTCCTAGCTCCAATAGCGGTGTACGACGATAATTGGTTGAACGCAAATATTGACACAGATGATTTTGGGGGGACCATTATGAAACAAAACGTGTACATAAGTCTGGACACATTCCAAATGGAGTATTGTGCTGATGATGATTGTGAGATCGAAGAGAAGCAAAAATTAGGCGAATTATACCAACTATGTTACGATGAAGTAATTGAGGAAGAAGGAGATGATGAAGTAGATAGTGATGAGATGGAAGAAATGTGCGGCCCATGGAATGAGCTTAACAAGGCCGGTAAGACTACAAAGAAGTTAATTTTTACCAGTATGTTCATCGTTTTTGCTGGAATTTTAGTTAGCCTATCGCCAATTTCTATCCAATATCGAATACTACCATATTCAATGATCACTGCAGGCGGTGGAGTGACTCTAGCTTCTATCCTCAACTGGAAGCGAATGCTACCAGAATTTACAGAAAATTTAGACAATGGTAGTGGACAAGCAATAGCCATATTTTCAGGAATTCTTTTCCTTCTTGCCGGAATTATTGGAATAATACAATCTAGAAAGTTGATTAAACAAGAACTACAAATCGACAGCGTAGCCGAAGAGTAAGCGGTTATTGATATCAGTTTTTGGCGCCGAGAGAGGGATTTGAACCCCCGAGGGAAGATCCCACGCGATTTCCAGTCGCGCGCACTACCAGGCTATGCGATCTCGGCTTATCTGCGCCGTGGCCTACTTCCCGTTTAACATTCTCGCCTAGAAATTTTAGTCGTAAAACCGAAAGAACTCATAGGTGAGTTGCTTAGGGGCTAGTATGAGCGAGCCGTCCGCTGAGTCTGGTGTGGCTGGGGGCATTGATGCTGTCCCGTTCAAATTACGCGATGTCACTTTAACTCGTCAGGCGAGTAATATTCACCCAATATTTGGCAAAATCGACGAAATTCGCAAGCAATGCAAGTTTATGATTATGCTAGCAGCAAGTAATTGGAAGCGAGAGTACACTTATATGGTTGGATTTGGGATTTTGGCATTTGTGCTTGGATCTCTTTCAACTGATGTCATTTCAGGTGGAGATACAAGTATCAGAGGAATGGATGGATTATTTGGCGTCGGCTCGTTTTCTTTCTTCCAAATGTTACTCTCAGTTGTTGCATGGATTGTCTTTTTGTACTTTGTCTGGATTGAATTTCCCGTGATGCGGATTCATTCAGTTACCTTGATTTTATTATGGAATGGCATGATATTGGCCAACATATTCTTTCACCAGAACAATCAAAATTTCCCCAAAGATTCATCACTATCAGACATGATGTATGGAACTCTAATTATGCTAGTAGTGGTATTTTTCTCATACTTCTTTTGGAAAGCGGTTAGCGACACTAGAGACTTATACGTCCAAGTACATCACGTTCATGAAGATGTTAGGGTAATGGAGCAGAACATGTATGAGTACTCACTAAATGGATGGGGGGCATTACTCATTGGATGGTTTACTGCTGCTTTTATTTCAGCATGGAGTGGTGTTAATTTTATTGCCACAAGAAATAATGATGACTTTTTTGGCCTATTCATTCACATTACATCTGGTATTTTGGTAATTCCATTATTCCTTGGACTTATTTGGTATCCTCAAAGGATATTAGGAGTTGCTACAAAAATAAGCACTTCTGCTGCATTAACTGCTGAGATCGAAATGCAACAAGGTCAACTAAATGTGGCTACTGATGCCAAATGCCCCGAATGCTCTGCTTCTGTTGAAGTATCCCTCCAACTGGACGGCCAAATTTCAGTGCCGTGTATAAATCCTGCATGCAATACCTTTGGGGTAATTGGTTCTGTCTGCCTAACTTGCGGGGATGAACATCCTTCACGATTTAATTGTCAGTCTTGTAACACCAATATTCCATATGTTGATACTATACCTGATACGGAGGCATGGTGATGGACTACTCGCACTTGAGAGAAGACTTTCCCACACTTCGTCAAGAAGATGCACCAGCTTACTTGGACAATGCTTGTGTAACTTTAAAACCTGATTCGGTGATTAAATCCATCAGTGACTATTACAGTATGTACCCTGGATGTGGCGGACGTTCGGTTCATCGCTATGGCACACAGGTATCCAGATTGGTTTCCAACTCAAGAAAGGTAATGGCAGATTTTATCAATGCTAAATCGGTTAATGAGGTAGTGTTTAGCCGTAATACTACCCATTCGATTAATCAAATTGCTAAGGGCATAACTTGGCAGGAGGGTGATGTGGTAATTACCGGTGATCGAGAACACAATTCAAATCTAGTTCCATGGTTACAACTTGTTGAAGAACAGGGCATAGAACACGTAATTGTCAAATCTAATCAAGATAATACGTTTAATCTAGATAACTTTGAGCAATTATGTGATGACCATGGAGAGAGATTGAAGATGGTATCTCTTAGCCATGTGGGAAACTTGGATGGCATCGACATACCGATTGCTAAGATAGCTGAAATCACTCATCGGTATGACGCCTTAATTGCGGTTGATGGAGCACAATCTGCTCCACACATGAATGTTGATGTTCAAGCATTAGACATTGATTTCTTATCGTTTTCCATCCACAAAATGTGTGGCCCATCCGGCATGGGTGGACTTTGGGGCAGGTATGAATTACTTGACAGCCTAAGGTCAATTCAATCTGGTGGGCAAACTGTTCAAACTGCGCATTATGATTCAGTTAAGTGGGCAGCACCACCATCAAGGTTTGAAGGTGGACTGGGTAACTTTGCCGGTATGATTGCCAGTGGCAAAGCTATTGAGTATCTTAGTAACTTAAACATGAATGATGTTCATGAGCATGAAATTAAATTAAATCAAATAATTACTCAGCGGATTAAACATCTTGATGCAATCGAAATAATAGGGCCAGAAGATGCTAGCAAAAGGGGTGGAATTTGTTCTATTTTGATGGGCGAATTGCCATCACATGACATTGCGCTGCTGCTTGATGAAGCTGCTGGAGTAATGGTAAGAAGTGGCCAGCATTGCGTACATTCGTGGTTCAACGACCGAGGTTTTGAAAATGGTTCCCTTCGAGCTTCAGCCTACTTTTACAACACTGAAGAAGAAGCAAAACTTTTTGCTGATACATTTTGTGAAGCAGTTGAAGCATTTAGTTGATAGATATGGAACCGACCAGTGATAACCAATTGCTTGATGAAATTCCAGAGGCTACTCTGCTATCACATAACGACTCAATCAGGCCAATAATTGGGATATTTCTATCCATAATTGTAATTCTAGCCACGGGATATTTAATTGCTTTAGTAATCGAAGACAATCCATTTGGAGTTCGTCCAACTTCTGAAGCATTGCAAGCCCAATCAGTTTACCAAGACTTAGTCCAAATCGATGAAATTAGTGGCGATGGTACCGGAGTAAAAGTTTGCATTGTTGATTCGGGAATAGATACTAGCCATCCTGATTTGTCCGGCGTAAATTTAGTAGCGTGGCAAGATTTTGTCGGTAATCAAGATACTCCATATGATGATCAAGG
>DUJK01000150.1 GCA_013329925.1 Candidatus Poseidoniaceae archaeon | reverse complement strand
GGTGGGTGATGATTTCCAAATTAACCCCGAGGATATTGAACAGAAATATTTCGGTGTATTGACAAAATTGTTCAACGTTGCACGATTTGCGAGCCAATTTCCAGTACCATCAAATCTTGAGAATTTAACCGATAATTTGCAACCAGAGGACGAGTGGATTCTTTCCGAATTCCAATTGGTAATGTCGCGTGTCGAACAAGGATGGAAAGAAATTGATATCTATACTGCGGCTCAATCATTGAAAAATTTCGCAACTGGGGTATTGCCCAGTCATTGGTTGGAGATGGTAAAGTCTAGGCTATATGATGGAGATGAGGCAGCTGCTTGGACTTTACATAGAATCGTCAGAGACTTGCTGGATGCCTTTGCACCAATATGCCCATTCTTCAGTCATTATCTGTCTTCAACTTTGTACAATCGTTCAGCCGTTGAAGCCGATACATTTCCTCAATTAACCTTAAACTTCGAAACAGAGAAGTGGACTGAATTAACTGAATCTGTAATGTTCTTTAATTCTGAGGTTTGGAAAATGAAGAAGGACCAAGGGCTTTCATTGAATAGTGAAATCGTTGGATTGTCAATTCCAAGTAATTTGGATAGTTTACAAATATCGTTGACCAGAATGCACAAGCTAATCGACTAAATTACAAAAGGTATCAGGGCTTTCCTATTCTTGGGGTAATCGGCAAATTCTTCCTTATACCAACGATGATGAGCGAATGCCCTAGGCGCTAGATTACAAAATGTCCAGACTGCAAATGTCAAACCAGCCAAGGACCAAGTCGCAATCGCAAATCCAATCCATTCAATAATTTCCCCTAGATAATTAGGGGAGCTGACCCTCTCGAACAATCCTCCTCTAGGTATTTTATACCCTGTACTGCCATCGTCTCGTAATGAAAAAAGGATGTTATCAGATTTGATATTGATAATCATCCCGAGAAAGAATAAACTAATTCCGAGAAGAAATCTAGGGTCCGTAAACCAAGATAACTCGTATCCATTACTTAGATCGAATAACCAAATCCCGTTAAGCCAGCAATTTATTGTGTTGAAGATTATCGCAAAAATAACTACACTAAGTGGTATGAGCTTTTGATCTAACTTGGCTCTATTCGGCCAAGCCCAGGCTCTGTTGACATAATGTGTCGTCCAAATTGCCCAAAAAAATAGTACGACAAAATCCTTGTTATTTCCAATTATTAGAATAAGTGTCAAAAATAATATGGGAATGGTTTCCATTATTATCCAGCCCATTCTAGCGGAAATCTCGACCCCCCATCCAACAGTTCTATGTCTGCCATAAGGCGCCTTAACAAAAATCAAGGTGATGAACACGATTAGTGCTAAAATTAGCCATGTGTAACAAGCGATTTTGTATTCATCGTGGGTTAAGAAAATCATTTATCCACTACCTTATTTTTATCGATCAACCAAGAAACAGTATCGGATATAGTATCCTCTATCAGTCGTGGATTATGCCCTAATTGATCTCGTGCTAAATCACCAGGGATATCTCTACATTGTATTGCTAATGCTTGCAAACTTCCTTTGCTAAAACTAGGCCTTTTTCCTGTGATTTTTGAACTAATTGATGCAAATGGTAATGCAAGGTAACCCATCCAAAACGGAACTGTAAGTAAGTGAGTTCGTCTGCCGGTAATTCGCTTTACCAATGATGATAAATGCGGCATCGAAGCCCAATGCCCTGGTAAGATGTAATTTTGACCATCAATTCCTCTCTCTATGCAATTTACGGCACTCTTAGCTACATCACGAACATCAACCCAATTGAAACCATTATTGATTGCGACCGGCATCTTTCTGTTGGCAATGTCTTGCAGTACCTTACCCATTCTACTGGGTTTGAAATCATAAGGCCCAATTATCCCAGTGGGATGTACAACATTGACCGCTAACCCTTGTTCACGGGCGCCTAAGGCTATTTTTTGCGCCTCAGCCTTAGTCCTATCATATGGCAAGGCTTTCGGATCCGTCACTAGTGGTCTAGACTCAACTAAAGGTTCGGAAGTTGGATGTTGTTCGAATGCATGGACGCTAGAAAAATATACTAATTTTTTAACCCCTGATTCAATTGCCGCTGTAGTGATAGACCTAGTCCCCTCAACATTGATTTTCCTCATCAAATCCTCTTGGATTTTCTCCACTGCTACGAAGGCTGCGGAATGAAATACCACATCCGAGTCTGCCATTAGTGTGGACATTTCTAGAGGATTTAACATATCTCCATTTACACAATTGATATCTAGATTATCTAATGCTCTAGTATCTGAGCGAACTAAACAATCCACTTCGTATCCTCTCGAAAGTAATTCCCGAACTAAATTGCCACCCACATGGCCACTGCCCCCAGTGACAAATGCTCTCATGTTATTGACTATCTTATTCTAGCGAAGAACCTACCGGCTTAATTCAAAGCGGAATGCGGCCTTTTACCGGCAAAGTGGTCTAGTATTAGTGTGACCATTTCATCACCAATTCTTGATTGTGCTTCGAGCGTTGCCGCTCCAATGTGTGGAGTTCCATGGAAATTCGGATGCTGTATTAGTGGGTTGTCCAAGGCGGGCTCAACTTCGAAAACATCTAGAGCAGCACTCGTTAAATCTCCAGACTCTAAGTAATCGAGGACTGCGCCTTCATCCACGATTCCGCCTCGAGCACAA
>DUJK01000002.1 GCA_013329925.1 Candidatus Poseidoniaceae archaeon | reverse complement strand
CACTCCATCAAGGCGTTGCATTCCGGGAGGTATTTCCAGTAATTGTAAAATTATGGGTTGATTTTTCCCAAAGCAGTCTCCACTAGCAATTCTCCACAATAAGGCATAGCCGATGTTACCTGCTGCTCCAGTGATGGCGACTCTTATCGGTGCGTTTGTTTCTTTATCCATAGGTCGCATTTGTTACCCTCAATAGTTGGGATGAGAATTACATCCTTAGCCTTTAGTGAGTGTTAGGTTCGTTGAATGCCGCCCTAAGACTAATTTTGCACAGTTTATTCGCTAGTGCTATGGAGAAAGTCACGAGGGCAATTTTCGCACTGATACTCGTGTCAGTAATGCCTACGATCTCTATAATATTCACCTATTCTTGGAGCGAGTCTGAATTACAAGGTCAAATATTCTTTATTTTTGCAAAATTATGGTATATTCTCATACCTGTATATTGGATATATCGAATTGAGAAAAGTAGACTTATGTTAGGCGAAACCAATTCTAATGGGAGGACTGAATCATTAATTTCAGGAATAATTATTTTTGTTGTTATTGGAGTAATTTTCCTAATGTTTGGTGACACCATTGATGTGGAATTAATGAAACAAGAAATAGGTCCCACAGGATTATTGAATTTCCCATTATTTATTGCTGGGATGGTCTATTGGATAACTATCAATAGTCTAGTAGAAGAATTTGTTTTTAGACAATTTATTGGCGACAGACTTCTTGAGATAACTGGTCGAGAATCTATTACGGTATTTCTATCGGCGGCGATTTTCACTTGTCATCATACAGTACTTTTGAGCCTATATTTCGAACCATGGCAGAATGTAATAGCAAGTCTTGGTGTGTTTATTGCAGGTGTGACATGGTCAATATTGTGGCTACGTCACCGCTCTCTTTTCGTTTGTTGGTTATCTCATGCAATTGCCGACTTAGCGGTCTTTGGGATAGCCTACCTAATACTCTTCTAATTGCAAGGCGATATTTTCGATGAGGTAACTAATCCGTTTGATTCAATAATCTAATTCCGGTCGCAATGTACAACCGACATGAGCCTATGGCTCATTGGGGCGAGTGTGACTTGAATGAGACTAGGTGTGTTGAAAGAACCTGAAGGCGAGAAAAGGGTTGCAATCGTACCGAAATCACTCCGTAAATTAAGCAAGTCTGGATTTGAAGTAATTGTAGAATCTAATGCTGGTATTGCTGCAAACCATTATGATTCCGAATACGAAGAAAACGGTGCAACCATATCAAACAGATTAGAAGTGCTAAATTCTCCCCTCATTATTTCCATTCATTTACCTGATGTATCCGAACTTCAAGCAGGTCAGGTTATTGCTTGTGTGGCAGATCCTTTTCGTCATCCTGAAAAAGTACAAGCTTGCTTAGATTCAGGAGTCACACTCCTGTCAATGGATATGATTCCTCGAAGGTTGTCAAGAGCACAATCAATGGATGTTAATTCAAGTCAAGACAATCTAGCAGGGTACAAAGCGGTACTTCTAGGAGCTGCCTCAGTTCCTAAGGGGATTCCCATGATGACCACATCTGCGGGAACGGTCAGACCTGCGAAAGTTGTGATTATGGGTAGTGGCGTTGCTGGTCTACAGGCGATTGCAACCGCAAAGAGACTAGGCGCAGTAGTATATGCATCCGACGTAAGGAAGTCCGCTGCAGAACAGATAGAGTCTGTTGGTGGGAGATTTATTGAGGTTGATGGTATGGATGATTTCGAAGATGAATCTGGTTATGCAAAACCACTCACTCCGGAATTCATTCAGAAAGTAAATGACACGGTTTGCGGCGTCGCTTCCGATGCCGATATCATCGTGACAACTGCTAGAATTTTTGGACGACCAGCACCTATCACAGTACCAAGCAGTGCCGTATCTTCTTTCAAGTCTGGTGCTGTTATCGTTGACATGAATGCTGACGTCGGAGGGAACTGTGAAGACACTGTTGCAGGTGAAACAGTTGTCACAGAAAACGGTGTGACAATAATTGGAGTGAAGAATCTCCCTGGCACTTTGGCAAACACAGCCTCGATGTTGTATTCCAACAATCTAACCACTTTCATAACATCGATTTTTACTGATGGTGAATTAGAAATTTCAGATGAAGACGATGTCTTAGTAGGCGCCCCTGAAGGCGATGACTTCTACGTTCCAGGAATGGGTGGGGTGCTAATATGTTCAGATGGGAAAATACATCCTAAACAGAGTAAACTAGGAGGTGTATTGTAATGGATCCTACGATATTAATTGGTTCAATCACTCTTTTTGTAATGTCTATTTTCTTAGGATTCGAACTTATTACCAAAGTTCCAGCCACTCTCCACACTCCGCTAATGAGTGGGGCCAATGCAATTTCTGGAATCAGTATAGTTGGCGCTCTATTAGGGGCAAATGTCGCCTACGAAGGTGGCGATACAGTAGTCAGTGGCATCCTTGCTTTCGTAGCATTAGTACTAGCGATGATTAACGTAGTTGGCGGATTCGCAGTAACTAATCGGATGTTGAATATGATAGCAGGAAAGAAAAGGGGTGGTCAATGATGATTGATGATCAATGGGTTGGTCTTGGATATCTGCTTTCAGCAACTCTATTCATCTTCGGACTGAAGAGATTATCCCACCCTAGAACTGCTCCTCGTGGTAATCAATTAGGCGCAATGGGGATGCTTGTGGCAGTTCTCACAACTGTTCTACAGATGGAACTGGGGGATGGTATTGAAGGCTGGATTTTGATTGGTAGCGGATTACTTTTAGGCGGTTTAATCGGTTGGGTTATGGCCGTCCGCGTCGAAATGACTGGTATGCCTGAAATGGTCGCTTTGTTCAATGGGTTTGGTGGAGCAGCATCCGCTTTGGTCGCTCTATCAGAATCTTGGAAATATATCGAGGATGATACACTAGAAATCCCAACAGGTCTGGAACTCGAAGTCATGGTTGTCGCAGCCGGACTCTCAGCATTGGTTGGTTGGATGACTCTAACAGGGTCTTTACTCGCTATGCTCAAACTCAAGGGTGGTATCGAAATTTTTGGCAAATGGATTCGTACACCTACTTGGGGTCCATCTTGGTTAAATCCTGTCAAGGGATTGTTATTCATCAGCACACTGGTTCTAATCTATATGTCAATCCAAGAACCTACTGAGACCGACTACTTATTTGCAATAATTGGAATTTCATGCATACTTGGCATACTGTTGGTCTTACCTATCGGTGGTGCAGATATGCCTGTCGTTGTTTCGTTGCTAAATTCTCTATCTGGTATTGCCGCGGCATTTACTGGATTCATTATCTCAAACAGTGTTTTGATAGTAGCTGGTTCCTTAGTTGGCGCTAGTGGTTTGATTCTAACATTCATTATGTGCAAAGCCATGAACAGAGAACTGATTGATGTTCTATTCAAGGCGTTTGGCGGCTCTGATAAAGAACAGTTAACTCGCACAAAGATAGGTAGCGATGCAGACGAAGTGGCTATGATGGTTGATGGTGCTCAGAAGGTAATCATAGTACCCGGATATGGTATGGCTGTAAGCCAATGTCAACACCAAGTCAAGGAGTTTGCAGACTTAGTATCGGAGAAATTTGACACTGAGGTGAAGTACGCTATTCATCCAGTTGCCGGCAGAATGCCAGGCCACATGAATGTCCTACTAGCAGAGGCAAATGTCCCCTATGATCAACTAATCGAAATGGATGAAATTAATCCGGAGATGCCAGAGGCAGATATAGCACTAATCATTGGAGCAAATGATACTTGTAATCCTGTTGCTAGAACAGACGAAGGCCCATTGGCAGGGATGCCGATAATTGATGCAGACATGGCTAGAACAGTTGTAATCATCAAGAGAAGTTTATCAGTTGGTTATGCTGGAGTAGACAATGATTTATTTTACATGGACAAAACCATGATGCTATTCGGTGATGGAAAGAAGATGATGAACGAACTCAATGCCGCAGTCAAGGAGTTGTAGATTACACCGCCTCCCAAGGGGAGGCGAACGAGCAAGGGTTATGTGTTTGACGAGTTCGCAGGATAACAGGAGGTCTTGATGATGGTCCGTTCAACAAAGCTCGTTGTTGCTTTATGCTTAGTTGGATTACTGGCAATCCCAGCATTCGCCAACAGTGGAGGTCCGCCATATCTTAACTCAGACAATCAAGAGACTGCAAAATATGGCTGCACTTGTCATTATTCTAGTCCAGGTGACAGAGCCGTAGTTATGGCTTCAGGAATACCCGTTATGTACGAACCAGACCAGTCATATGAGTTTGTAATCACAGTAGCGGATTCAGTAACTCTCGCTGGAGCTGACGGTAATACAAAAGCAGGTTTCCTTCTCACCGATAACGGCGCCGGAAATTTTAGCTGGGATGACTCTCAGGAAATCAGAGAAGCTGATGGCGATCCAAATGCGGTTTCTCATTCCGAAACAGGCGACGGAGTATGGACCATCAGTTGGACCGCACCGTCATCCGATTCAGGAACAATACTGTTCAGCATAGCCGG
>DUJK01000041.1:17754-18168 GCA_013329925.1 Candidatus Poseidoniaceae archaeon | reverse complement strand
AAAATTGCTAGCTAACAGTAAACAAATAACCTCGATTGCGGCGACTAGCCAAGGCTACGTCTCAGCAATTACCTCAATGACCTTAGCAGAGATAGCCCGCAAACATGGAGCCGGTAGATTCGCTATGCAAGATACAATTATTCCCGAGATTGGCTTTGAAATTCTGGTTGAGCGAGGCCAAGCAATCAATCAAGGCCAGGATTGGATTAAATTCCATCATAATATTGACCTTACAGACCAAGAGAAGCAATCACTAATTGAATGCATTATTATTTCATCAAAGCCAATCAAGTCAAAACCTCGCTTGATTGAGATTATCAGATGATGACAGCACGGCCGAATTGCTCATAAAGGAGATGTTATTCGCTCACGATGCCGATTTAGCTTAGTTGGTGGAGCGTGGGACTGTTAATC
>DUJK01000041.1:0-17436 GCA_013329925.1 Candidatus Poseidoniaceae archaeon | reverse complement strand
CGTGGGACTGTTAATCCCAAGGTCATGGGTTCGAGCCCCATAATCGGCGCCACAATCAATCTTAATTATTAAAAAAATAAATTACAAGCTTAACTCATTTTTCTATACCACTTAATACCCATACGAATAACAAACAGGAAAAGAATTATGATTAGTCCAAATAGTAAAAATTTCAAATACAAATCAAAAAAGTATTCATTCAAGCCCCGGCTGAGACTTCCTTGAACTCTCATCAAATCATGTATGGCTACAATCTTGTTTAATTTTTCTAAGAATCATTTCGGTTCGTATCGGGACATAATTAATTTATTTGAAAGTAGAGCGTCATAGGGAGACAATATGGCTAGAGAGATTTATATTGAGCCTGTCACAGTAAGTGGAGCAATCAGAAGTTTAGGTATTGTTCTTGTATTATGCTTTATTGCTCTATTAGTTCTTTTAGGAATTGAGTTTTTGTTTTTTTGGGAAATGGATTTTATTAAGTGATTTGCGATGGTATCTGAAGCAGTTGGTTTTATTGGCATATTATTACTAGGTGCTGCCATAATAATTGGAGTCTATTTTTGGATCACTGTAAGATTAAATGGACAAACTCCAGATGAATATCTAAATGAATTTCTAGATAGTTTAAATGAAAAAAAATAGAAATCATTGGTATAAATCAACGCTTTTTGAATTGCGCACCGAGGAAATATTTGCGAATTATTCGGTTTCTTTGCAGAGTCGTGCCAAATTTATTTACCAACCACCAGTAGAATTCTATGATAAACCAGCAAGCAGCAAAAATCATTAGGTAACCAATCAATGTGAAAATTTGGAATAGTACGGCAATTACCGACGAAAAAATCAAAGCAAAGGCTATGTCATACAAGGTACCCAAGCATAGCCAATAACGCATTAGGCGAGCCAGGTAATTATTCATCAACTACCGTAGTAGATGTTGGTATAAAAGATAGAGTGATTCCTTCAACGGTTACGCAGGTAATCTTCACCATACCAAGCCCATTGCTCCATAGTCCAATTTGGTGGCAGTCCTTCTGGGGGCAAAGGAGGGCCTTGAGGAGTTTGTACAGGTGGAGCATACTCCATTGCTGGTTGTGCCATTGGTTGGATGATTTGTTGATTAACAAATGGCATGACATTGTCAGGCATACGTTCCGGTTTACGACGAGTAGCGTATAATCCAATTACCACAATAATTCCCAGGATAACCGCACCAATAGCCACTATTCCAACGATATTAGTAGAATCATCTTCATCATCTGGAATTACTGACATGGAGGCATCTTGTGGATAGGCATCTAAGTTATCACCAACTCCATCACCATCAGTATCGATTTGTTCGGTAGCATCATTAGGAAATTCATCTAATTCATCGTCTAGACCATCACCGTCCGAATCAAGACAACCAAATCGCTCTATTGTCGAATTACCAAATACCGTCGGGCAAGAATCTGGCGTGTTACCGCTGATTAGATCACCATAACCATCGCCGTCTTGGTCAGAGTATTGTGTTGCATCATTGTTGAACGCATCATAAGCATCTGACCAGCCGTCGCCATCACTGTCACGGCACCCAAACACATCTTCGAACGATGTTCCAGCAATGTTAGTACAACCATCTGGTTGAACTCCTTCCGCATTATCGCCGTATCCGTCATTGTCACCATCGAAATGTTGAGTTGGCTCATCAGGGAATGCATCAGCACCGAAATTTATGTTCCAAGTATCATCTGGGTCTGACCAGCCATCATCATCTGAGTCAACACAACCTAAGCGGTCTAGTGTGGAAGTTCCAACAATAGTTGGACAGTAGTCGCCATTGTTACCTCTTAACTCGTCACCATAGCCGTCATTATCGCTGTCGGCCCATTGGCTTGGGTCAGCTGGGAAAGTATCGATTGAATCAGCATAGCCGTCATAATCACCGTCTAGGCACCCGGTTAATTCACCAGTACTAGAGCCAGAAGTTAGCGGACAATCATCAATAGTATCGCTGTATCCATCATTATCATCATCATCATCCTCAACCGCATCTTCACAACCATCTGCATCGTTATCTGTTTCTATGGTTGAAATGAAACCGATGTTACTAACTGGGCATAAATCAGCTGCCATATCAGAAACTTGACACAACTCATTACCAATACCAGCATCACAAATACCATCACCATCATCATCCAAATCTTCATCATCATCTCGACATCCATCTCCATCTAAATCAGATGACGAGCGTGATGCCCAGTTGATTTCTCCCCGAGGACACAGATCGCTGGAATCGACAACTCCGTCGTTATCATCATCATCGTCTTCACTGGCATCAGCACAACCATCTAAGTCATGGTCAATGCCTTTTTGCGAAGTCCAAGATTTCTGACCTGTTGGACAATTATCATCAACATCTAGAACGGAATCATTATCATCATCTTCATCGCATGCATCACCAAAATAGTCACCATCATAATTGGCTTGACTAGGATTAGCAACAGCAATACAATTGTCATCTTCATCTAGGACACCATCTGCGTCTAGGTCATAGAATGGATCGATTCTAACAACCTGATCTTTCCCGTTGTCAACGTAGTAAAGGTGACCATCTGGTCCAACTTCAAGACCCATGATGAATTGTGCACTGGTTTGGATTGTATCAGCAACAACAGCACTCTTGCCATCATCTGCTAAATCATAAGCGACTATTTGTCCATTACCATTTTCTGAGACAAATAAGGTGTCACCTTCCAGTGCAATGCCAGAGGGACGACCAAGTCCAGTATCCAAGACACCCCATTCCATACCTCTTTTTTCCTTGTACTCTGCAAGTGGTTCCATCTGAGTTGCCGAGTTGAGTATGTCTGTTGTTGTAACAGACTGGTCATCGGTATTAACCCACAAGACACGATTCTTTCCTGTATCTGCTATGTAGAGTATTCCTGATTCCTTATCCAAAACCATGTGGCCTGGTATGCCTCCGTCTCTAGTTAATTCAATATCGACATATCGATGAACAATACCATCAGAGTGATCGTCTTGACCGGTGTCATGGTCTTCTTGGAAATCGTAGTAAACTAATTCACCATAGTAGCCATCAAAGTACCAGTATGCATTGCCACTGTCGTGAGCAATACCCATTCCATCTGGAGATTCGTGATTCATATCAATATGGCTGCCAAGCAAACCATTGCCGTTATTTTGGTTTTCTACTGCAAAATGCGAAAGCGAAGATGGCCACAAGGTTGGACCCATGAACTGATTTGGTGAGCCTTGACCGCAGTAGGTGTTTTGAGTTTCTTGGGCTGAGCCCCATTGCCAGTCAAACTCGGGATGATATGCGCCAAAGGCGATTGCACTGACCTCTTCTAAGAAGTGATTACTATTGGAATCTTCACGGTTTTCGGAGTATTGAGTACTTAGTCCGGTATCATGAATGATGGAGATACTATCATCTCCACGATTGGCAATCCACAGTTCGTCAGCACGTCCAGGATGGAATTCAAGGTCACGCGGGTCGAATAAACCGTCAGTTGAATCAGCAATTACTACCTCATCAAAACCAGTCCCAAATTGAGCAACTGTAACGCCATCTTCAGACGCTTGAACACTTGAAACAAGAGAAAATAGGAAAATACTCACAATAAATACACTCAAACGCTTTTGGCCCATGTAACAAAACAAATTCAATCTGTTTTTGATACCTTGCTTAAGTTGTTAAACAAATTTTTGAAAATTATACTATTATTCCCACTCGATAGTACCTGGGGGTTTGTGAGTAATATCATAGACTACACGATTTACTGCACCCTTTACAGTGTTAGTGATTCGAGTGCTAATCTTCTGGAGGACAGAATTTGGAATTTCAGAATAACGAGCCGACATACCATCCATTGATTTCACCGCCCGAACTACTACTGTTTCACCATAAGCCCGAACGTCGCCGTGCACGCCGACGCTTCTAACCGGCAGTAAAGCAGCAAAATATTGCCAAGGTAATTCCATCAAACCGTCAGCAGCGGCTGCTTCCAATTCTTCTTCAACAATGGCACAAGACTCTCGCACCACTGCTACTCGCTCAGGTGTCAATTCACCAAGGGTTCTAACTGCGAGACCTGGACCCGGGAATGGTTGTCTTTCCGCTACATTGATTTCAAGGAAGCGAGCCAGTTCTCTGACTTCATCTTTGTACAAATCACGCAGTGGCTCAACTACCTCTAGAGTCATATCTTCTGGCAGACCACCAACATTGTGATGCGACTTGATAGTGTCACGCACACCGCCGCCTGATTCAATCCAATCCGGAGCAATGGTTCCTTGAACTAAATATTTAGCACCACATTTCTTTTGTTCATCTTCAAAAATCCTAATGAACAGTTCTCCAATCACCTTGCGCTTTTGCTCAGGCTCTGTAACTCCCTTTAGTGCCTCAAAGTAACGATCTGCTGCCTTGACAGTAACCAAATTATTGATGCCTTGCTCTGCCAGCAAAGCCTCGATTTCCTCGGTTTCACCTTTGCGCATAAATCCAGTATCGACATAGACACAGTGTAGCAAATCACCAACTGCTTTGTTGGCAATTACTGCTGCAACAGTAGAATCAACACCGCCTGAGCAAGCTATAATCGCTATATCATCAATTGTGTTTTGCAATGATTCGATGGATTCCTGTACGAATTCATCGACATCAAACATCTCAGGCGCCCCCGTTGACCTCACGGTCTTGGGCTTTGACTCGCTCTACTTGGTCGAGTTTGTTTTGCTTCAGTGCCGCAGCATGTGCATCGTTTTGCAAAGCCAACATCTGTACAGCCAAGTACCCAGCATTATCTCCTCGGTCAACACCAACAGTTGCTGCTGGAACTCCTGGAGGTAATTGGACTATAGATAATAATGAATCAAAAGGTACACGACCACCACATGGCACACCAATAACTGGCTTAGTGGTAAGAGCAGCCACAGCACCAGGCAGTGCCGCTGCTAATCCAGCCATTGCGATGAATACTTTACAGCCATCGGCTTCAGCATCATGAATAATTTGTTCAACAAATTTTGGTGAGCGATGAGCACTAGCAACACGCAGTTGATAATCAACTGAAAACTGCTTCAAAATTTTGGTACACTTTTCGGCGACAGGCATATCTGAGGACGAACCCAACAGTATTGTAACTTCCATGTCAAAAGTGCCATCGCGGTCGGTTATTCAAGATGACTATTCATCTTCGACAATAAATTCCGTCAAATCAAGCCCCAAAAGACGGAAATCAAACCGTTCTCCCATTCTTACACCAAACACATCCAAGCGTATTGCTAAGCCTTGTTGAGTTCTAATACCGTAAATATGAGCGAAACTATCTTTGTCAAATCGTTTCAATGCCATGGTATTTTGGGTAAACCTTCGAGATCTAATATCCCAACCAGTCATGAAGTCCGTTGGCAACCTAGATTTCGCTGACCAATTGGTTTGGTAAATCAAGTTGGCATCCTTGAAGATAAAATCAAGGGTCCGAAATATCATTACAAATGCCAAGAATGAGGACGCTATCCCCCACTCTACTGCGAAGTTATTATTTGCCACCATCAACCAAGAAAATAATGATAAACAACTAAAGAAAAACCCCAATCCTACTTTAAGTGAATTAAAGATTCCTTGCCTTGTGCTAACAGCACCAATACCACCTACTAACATTAGAATTACCGAACCTCCACCAAGGAAATTTATCAGGTTCATACCAGTATCTGTGAAATAGACAATCAATGTCAAAGCAAGTGGCAGTAAGCCCCAAGATAGAGGCAGTAATACTGAACCTGCATTTGGCTTAAGTTCAATTTTTTCCCAGCCGAAGTGCTCAGGGCTGGAATCTCTAGCCCTTACCACTTGAACCACTACTCTTCATCAAATGGATGTTTCAAGCAAAGATTTCTTGCGGCATACACTTCATCAACCCGACGTACTGGTGTGGTAATTGGTGCTTCATGAAGAGTCTCTGCATCTACCTTAAGCACTTGAGCAAAATCTTTGGCAAAGGTGTCTAATGTATCTCGACTTTCGGTTTCAGTCGGTTCAAACATCATACATTCTGGAACGACTAGCGGGAAGTACACTGTAGGCGCCATATAACCCATGTCAAGCAATCCCTTGGCCACATCCATAGCAGATACTCCAACTGACTCCTTGGCAGGTTGTAGCGATAAAGTGAATTCGTGTTTAGCAACTTCTGCTTCTGCCCCATCAACAAACATGTGTGATACTCCGGCTTTCTCTGCCTCTCTGTGCAATGCGTGACGCAAGTAGTTGGCATTTAGCACCGCATGTTCTGACATATCCTTCAAGCCATAACCGTAGCGTCGGTAATAAGCCCAGCAGCGAATAATTGCTCCTGCATTGCCATGCCATTGTTGGACTTTGCCAATAGTATGCTTTGGCTCGTACCATGTGTACCACATATCATCAACGGCAAATTTGGCCTCATCGCCAACAATTGGTCGTTTCTTGACTACCGGACTTGGTAAGAATTCTGCCAGATGAGATTTGACACCAATTGGGCCAGAACCTGGACCGCCGCCGCCGTGTGGCTGACTGAACGTCTTGTGCAGATTAAAGTGAACCGCATCAAAGCCCATCAAACCAGGTGAAGTACGACCGAGAATTGCGTTAAAGTTAGCACCATCATAGTACATTTGTCCACCTGCGGCGTGAACGATATCGGATGCTTCTGGAACATCTGTTTCGAAAAGTCCGAGGGTATTTGGATTAGTAATCATCATCAAGGCAACTGTGTCATCAACTACAGCTTTTAGTGCTTCTAAGTCAATTCGACCATTCTCCAAACTAGGTATCTCGACAATATCATACCCAGCCATGGCTGCACTAGCGGGGTTGGTGCCGTGAGCGGAATCTGGAACGATTACTTTGGTACGTTGGGTTTCGCCACGGTTACGGAAATATTCCTGTACACAACGAACTGCTGTGAATTCTCCTTGGGCACCAGCAACTGGTTGCAGAGTCACATCATCCATTCCTGAACAAATAGCCAACATGTGTTGCATTTCATGATAAATCGATAACAAGCCTTGCAAATGGTGCTCTGGTTGGTGTGGATGAATATCTGCAATACCAGGTAACTGAGCAATCACTTCATTGACTCGTGGATTGTGTTTCATAGTACACGACCCGAGAGGATAAAATCCAGTATCAATGCCGAAGTTTCTTCTCGATAACCAAGTGTAGTGTCTGACCATTTCTGGCTCTGATAGTCTTGGCCATCTTGGAAGTGCTTTACGTATCAAGTTTGGCGGCAGTGATACTTTATTCTTCGAAAGTAGTGTTTCTGGTTGCGAATAACCCATTCCCGCTCCGCCAGCAAAATCAAATAATCTGCTCAAGCAATCACCTCCTTCATTGAACACCACATAGCGAGATGAGCGGCTAGTAATTCTATTTCTGCGGCTTTGGTTTGATCGGTAACAGAAACCAACAACCAATTTGTGCGACCTGCATACCAACGGTTTAGGTCAAAACCACCAATAATGCCAACTGAATCGAGATACTTCAAACAATCTGCTGCACTTCTTGGAAGTTCAATTACAAATTCGTTAAAGTGCGATGATGAAACATGTGGCACTGAGATTCCGTTAATCTCGGACAACTTCTGTTTGGCAAGTACACATGCAGTCATGTTACGGTATGCTAAGTGTTCAAGACCCTCAGGTCCCAAAAGTGACATGTGCATTGCGCCCATCAACGCAATTAGTGTTTCATTCGTACAGATATTGGAGGTTGCACGATGACGCCTAATGTGTTGTTCTCTAGTGGATAGAGTTAGACAGTATGCTTCTTTGCCGTCAACATCGATACTTCTACCAACAATTCTTCCAGGCATTAGACGCAGATACGGTTTGCTGCACGCAAAAATACCGTAAATAGGGCCGCCACCTGTTGGCGGGCTGCCAAATGGTTGACCTTCTCCAACCACAATATCTGCCCCATAGTTTCCTGGTGCTTCAACTAAGCCAAGTGAAACTGGTTGTACGCCGACAATTAGTGCGGTGTTATCCCCGATTATCTCCTTGATTTGGGTTAGGCCACCATCGAGAATTCCCAATGGATTTGGTTGTTCAACATAAACACCGCATGAACCAGCAGCAGATTGAACAGAATCGATATCTAGGGTTCCATCTGCATTGTGCTTCAAGACTTTCAAAGTAATTCCAGCACCTTGGCAGTAATTGTGCATAACCGACATACGGTCTGGAGGGACTAATTCTGAGATGTAAACAGTATTTGCCTGAGTAGCCTTTCTTGTGTGAACCCTAACCGCGCATGTTAGCGCTTCTGCAGCTGCTGTAGACCCATCATAAAGCGACAGATTGGCGATGGGCAAGCCAACTAATTCTGAGATTAGGGTCTGAAATTCCCACATTGCTTGGAGCATTCCTTGGCTTACTTCAGGTTGATAAGGTGTATACGAGGTCAAGAATTCACCTCTAGTGATTAGTTGAAATACTGATGATGGAACATAATTACGATAAATTCCTGCACCCAAAAATGATACTGCTTCCCCCATGGCCAAATTTGCGCCAAGTAATCTACGAGCATCGGCGATTATTTCTTCTTCTGACTGAGGTGGAGGTAATGGTAGAGGTTCGGACATTCTTACATGCTCGGGCAAGTCGCTAAACAGGTCATCAATGGAAGAAAAACCCATCTCTTTGAGCATCTCGGTTTCTAGGCCTCTATTTGGTAATTGGTCGACCATGGTCACTCTCTCCTTACGGCTAATTTAAACCCGTGCGCGTAATGCCCATAATATTCATGTTTAGAAGATGATATTGCAAATTCGATAATCTATACGAATGGTGGCCTTACTATCACGGCTTTTACTGACTTTCGTGGACTGGCAACTATCATTACCTCATCCCCTTCATCAACATTCGCTATATAGCCAATACCAATGCCGATATTCCCCAAACTCGGTGATGGCGCTCCAGAAGACAAACGGCCAATTATCTTACCAGACAAATCGCTGACATCCTTGCCAGGCCTTGGCAATGGACCCTTTTCTAGATACTTGATACCCCACCATTTAGCATCTGAATCGTCATGGGAAATAACACGATGCTTCCCAATGAACTCATGTTCAATATCTAAACCAAACGGAACATTGGTTTCCCATGAATCTCTTGATAGAAATTCTGTCCCTTCTTCTAGTTCTGGCCAGCAGAAATCTACTCCACTAAGCAGGTAACCTTTCTCCAAGCGTAATGTATCACGTGCTCCAAGCCCTACTGGAGTTGCACCAGCAGTTATTAGATGGCGCCAAAGGTTTGCTGCTTGGCTATTAGGCACAAATATCTCATACCCTGGCTCACCGGTATAACCAGTCCCTTGAATCCAACCAGTTACTCCAAGAGGATTATCAGATATTTGTTGCCAGCGAAATCTACCGACATGATTTTCCGCATTCAATACGTTACTGATTATTGCTTTTGAGTCTGGGCCTTGCAGAGCGATAATTGAGGTTTCAGGCGATAAATCTTGTAATTCTACCGAACCATCTTCAGGCAGATTACTAGTAAACCAATCAGCCATTACTTCAATCATTGAGGCATTTGGTACGCCAATAATTTCGGTTTCCGAAACCACAGCAAAAATCATATCATCGATGATAAAACCATTATTATCCAAGAAATGAGTGTAAGCACAACGGCCTGGAGATATTGCTGAAACTTTCTGGGTTGCCACCGTTTCAAGCCATTCTCTAACCTTGTTACCAGTGAATCGAAATGACCCCATGTGGCTAACATCAAAAATCCCTGCAGATGCTCTGGTTGCTAAATGTTCTTCTTTGATATTGGAGTACCATATTGGCAATTCAAAGCCATGAAAATCGACAATATTAGCATCCAGTGCAACGTGTTCATCAAATAGTGCGGTCCTGACTAAATCGCCACTCGACATGATTGTGCCAAATCGAGACGCTCCTTAAACTGGGGGGGAATCAAAATTGTGCAGGCACTCCAGCGACTATTTCATCGCCATGCCGAACAATTGCTGCAACTAGACCATCTAACACTGATTGGTCAACTAAAGGATTGGCAACTACTGCTCTGATAACTACCTGATCATGAATATTTGACCGGCTCACTAGGTGAATGCCCTCCCGCATGAGTCTAGAACGTAATTCGGTATTTAGTTCGTTTAGATTATGTCCATCTATCACATATCTAAAGCAAATATTAGACCAACTACGCTCAGACATCATTTCCAACTTAGGGTGCGACTGAACCGCTGCTTGCAGATAGTCACTTAAATCACAATACTTCTCAACCATCTCAGCCCAACCCTGGTCACCTATTTCTCGCCATGCAATCCATAATTTCAGAGAATCGTTACGCCTTCCACACTGCAAGGAAAAACGCCCTAAATCAACATCTTTTGTATCTTCATGAAATAGATAATGAGCAGCATTGCCATGTGCACAAACTGCTCCAAGTACCTCCTTGTGTTTAGTTAAAAAAGCACTGCAGATAAGTGGCAAACCCATCATTTTGTGTGCGTCCCAGCAAACACTGTCAGCAAGTTCAACCCCTGCCATAAGATCACGATACTTGCTAGAAAATAGGCAACTCCCACCCCAAGCTGCATCGACATGTAGCCAAATATTTTCGTCATGGCATATGACTGCGATTTCTCCTAGAGGATCAAAAGCTCCTCTAACCGTAGTACCCGATGTAGCAATTACGCAGAATGGAATCAAGTCATTTTGTTGAGCCCTTTGAATTTCGTCCCTCAGTGAATCAGGTTTCATACGACCATGTGAATCGCAGGCCACTTTAATCAAATTTTGATGACCAATTCCAACAACATTGGCTGACATCAGGACAGAGTAATGAGCTTCTGCAGAGACAAACGCCACATGCTTAGTGCCATCAAAGCCAGTGTGTGATGATGTTGGGTAAAGTGATTGACGTGCACACAACATTCCTAGCATGTTACCATTTGAACCACCGGTAGTAAAAGTTCCAAAGCCATCAGCGTAGCCAATTATTTCCATCAATCTAAAAATAATTGCTTTCTCGATTAGAGTTGAGATAGGTGATAGTTCGTATGTATACATCGACTGATTGGTCAAAGCAGCAATCACCTCTCCAGCAAACGCTGAAAGATTCAATCCACCCCATAATGGATTCATAAATTGTGGATTATTAGTTCGAACACACTGGCGAAGAAATTCATCAATATCATCGAGAACTCTTTCAGGGCCATTTCCTTCCAATGGCAGGGATAAATCCGTAGTCTTTCTTCTGGATGCTTCTGAAAGATAATCAACGGTTTTTTGCCCTTTTTCTAGAGATGAGAGATGATAATCTGCTACACGAGACATCAAACCATCAAGGAATGGTGCAAGGGCTTCTGCTCTCATACTACCACCGGTCTAGCACTAGACCTTTGTAGTATGCGGTAGTTCGTTCTGCAACTAATATCTGGCCTTCTATGCAGAATGAATTAAATCAAATTCAAACTACATTCGATGTACATTGGACGGTTTATTGGTAGATTTTATCAAAATTGGGTGTTAATGGATATTATTGAAGAATTTACAGTTAACCAGCAAAATATCTCATGATTATACTCAAGTTTGGCAGAAATAAGCTGTCCTTTCCCTTTGATTTCTCATTCATGATGCATAATATTTCAGCAACATTGAATAAAGGCAGTTTACAGCACAGTACATGTTAGGAGAAGTAGGCGGCAAATGGCTGGATAGATTGCATCAGCATATTGCCAAAGATTTACGCACAAAAGGATGGTCACAATCTGAGATTGCCACGTTATTAGGCTCAACTCAAAGCACGATATCTAGACATATCCAAAAACCAACTATTAGCCTTTCAGCATCAGCTGACGAAGCAATGGTTGATGCATGGGCTAGTGAATTATCTCAAGCCCTTGCGGCAATAGGGCCAGAAAGTGATGTAATACGTCAGAGATTGATCGTCGAATTTCAATTTGGCGGCAACCAAACATTACGATTTGACAAGACACTTACCGGGCTTGATCTAGACAAAGGCCAGCAAGAAAGGGCCTTACTCCGCAGATTAGAATGGGCTATTAGTCGCCTTGATGTAAAAAGGATTCAGCATGTCTTACCGGCTGTGGGGTTAAACATCGCATCGTGTATCAAAGGAGCTAGAAATGCTGATCAAGTAGCTGCTTTCCCAGGAAGAATTACTATTGTCAATGGCAAATTAAGACACCATGAAACTCCGTCATTTGGTGTCTCCAACCACTTAGCAGGAATTCTAATACAAGCCCACACAATAAACGAAGCAAAAACCTCAATTGTCAACATCAAGCCAGAAATAAAGCATGATAAAGTTGACATTGATGAACTTAGAGGAATATGTGAACAACTTGGCTATGCATTTGCTGAGTGCGAAAAGGGCCGTATAATCGGATCACATACCAAGTTAGATGTGATAATTGATGCAGGAGGCTATGGTTGGGAGCCAAGTCTGTATATCCTCGCTCACAATCCATTAGAGTTGATTGATAGAACACACCAACTTTCTGCACAAATAGGAGGTGGTTTGATTGCGAATTAAGGCATTACTGTGCTTAAGCATAATGATTTGTGCATCTATGAGTGGTTGTTTAGGTGCACTGGAAGATGAAAATGAATCACTAGAATGTTCTACACTTTCTGCAGGTCACTCAGATGACGGGAAATTACGAATACTTACCTATGATATATTGGCGTTAAGTGATAGCATGGTGGAAGAATTTACCAACCGAACTGGATATGAAGTCGAATTTATCAAAGAAGATGATGCAGGCGGAATATTAGATCAAATGATGCTTACTAAACAAGCCCAGCAAGCGGATTTAATGATCGGCTTAGATAATACCTACCTACAGACTGCTATTGACAATTGTTTGCTTCGAGAAACTGTTTACACCCAGTCTGAAAATTATCAAAACATAAGTCAAGAGGCGGCAAAGCCATATTCCGGACCATTAGCAATTCCTTTTGATCAAGGCCCTGTTTGCTTGAACTATGATGAGAACTTTGTTGATGGAGAAAATGTCAGCGAACCAACATCATTGTGGAACTTAACGGAGGAAACTTGGCGTGGAAAAACTGCATTCCCCTCCCCAGTAACTTCTTCTCCCGGAAGGTCATTCATGGTTGCAACTATCGATTATTTTGAAAATGATGCCGATGAAAGTACTAACGCATTTGATTGGTGGCAAGCCATGGCAAGCAATGATGCAATCATCACCTCGGGCTGGACTGAAGCATACGAAACTCACTATACTGGAGGCTATGGTGAGTACACCACTGGATATATTGGTGATGCTCACTTGACCGTATCTTATTGTCAATCGCCTGGAGTGGAAGCCTATTACTCTGGAAATTACACCCACTCTACTTCAATTACATTACCAAAGTCAACAATACAACAAGTAGAATATACTGGAATAATCAACGGTGCGGCTAATATTGCTGGAGCTGAATTATTCATAGAATACCTACTGAGTCCTGAAATCAATGCTCAAATGCCGGAAAACAATCTAATGTATCCGGTTCTTGAAGGTTATGGATTACCGGAAACTGATGGTTATCGCTATCACTCAGATATACCACAAGAAAATGCAGATATTGAGATCACTAGAATCAATGAAGAGATGACTCAGTGGCTTGATGACTGGCAGTCCGCAACTGAATGAGGTCTGATATTGACTAACACAGGCCAGCATAAAATATTGGTAAAGATATTACAGTGGACCACAGTCTGTTCGTTCGTAATACTAACGGTATTGCCATTATTGTATGCTATTGCTCGCCTAGAATCGGTTACCGGAATTAATTCAGTTGTGGCTGTGAGTAATTTTTTCACTACACAATCGCTGTTAGAAGCGTTGAAATTTACCCTACTTGAAGCAACCATTTCAACAATAGCCACAGTGATTATCGGACTCCCAATTGCTTGGTATTTGGGACGTTATAATTGGAAAAATATCAAATTGTTAAGAGCAATACTAGCAGTTCCATTTGTCACTCCATCAATTGTAGTAGCTATGGGATTTCTAATGCTGATTGATGTTGGAGGTCCGCTAACCGCAATCGGTATTGATTTGCGCTTAGAGACGGGTATTGTTGGCGACTTAGCAAATGTTACCAACTGGGAAAACCCTGGGCATTTCATCGCCTTAATTACCGCTCACGTATGGTTTAACATCTCATTGATAATGCGATTTGTCGAACCAACCTTGTCGACTATGGACAGAACATGGGAAGAACAAATGCGATTCTTGCCAGCCGGACAAAATCGGTTATCACGGATTCGCAACCTCTGGTTACCAATAATTGGACCTGCAGTTTTGTGTGCTGCGACACTCTGTTTCATTTTTTCTTTCACCTCGTTTGCCCTAGTTAGATGGTTAACTCCAAACCAAGATACACTAGAGACAATGATGGCAAACTCTGGAGGCTCAGCGGGCATATATGGCTACCGAATTGACACCAGCGAAGTAGTATTATCAACTTCAATCGTTCAATTAATCATACTGTCACTAGCAATTATCATTGCTACATCAATCCAACGACGCCATTCTACTATCCATGCAATAATTGCTGAATCTGATGCTAAACAAATATCTGATAAGCCAAATACCTTGGCAAAATCAATCATTTCTTTGGGTATTTGTTTTGCCATAATACCACTGGTTTTAGTAGCAATTGCATCCTTTAGAATTCGCAATACCACCACTGGTGAATTTAGTTACTCGACTGAAGCTTGGAGTGAAGCATGGTCTGGTGATTATTCCACAACAGCAATCCCAGATGCCTTGTCAAATTCAATAATCTATTGCTTAATCACCGTTGCATTTGCCTTACCCATAGGTTGGATTATTTCATCATGCATAAATCGACTAGAGCAAGAGAAAAAGGCTACTACTGCTAAGGTTGTCGAATTTGCCACAATGATTCCTTTGGCGCTTTCAGCGGTAATGATCGGTCTTGGAATTTTACTGGGATTACTAAAGTGGTCTCCCGGTTTATTTGGCTGGGCCATTATACCAGCGATCCCTCATATAATTATCACAACCCCATTTGTCATCAGGATAATTCTACCCGCTTTACGGTCTATTGATTTTTCATACTATGAACAGGCAATTATGCTTGGCATGAGTCCACTTAGAGCTTGGTGGCATGGTAAAGTTGCATTCCTTCGAGCCCCTCTTGTGGTAGCAGGAGCATTGACTATGGCTTTTTCCTTAGGTGAATTTGGCGCTTCGTGGATTTTAGTCAGGTCTGGATCGTGGGATACATTGTCAGTGTTAATTGATCAGTTGATGAGCCAGCCAAAATTCAATCCACTCATACAGCCAATGGCTATGGCTGCAGCAACAGTCTTGATGCTGTTAACATTCATCCTATTCTTTATCGCAGAAAGGTTTCGAGATAATGGTGAAGGGAGTGGTTTTTGATGAACAATAATGAACATGTGGTAGAAATTTCAATACAGCAAAAACAACTGGGTGATGAAGTATTATTCAAAAATATGAACCTAACCCTAAAAGCAGGTGAGATAATATCACTTCTGGGACCAAGTGGTTGTGGCAAAACCACCCTGCTAAGGATGATAGCAGGTTTAGAAACAAGCGGTTTTGGTGAAATTACTATTGAACAAAACGTAAGAGATTTTGTAGGATTTATTTTTCAAAAGCCAATTTTATATCCACACTTAAATGTGGCAAACAACATCCTTCTAGGTAATAATCAAAAGTTATCTAAAATTAAGCAGGAAGAACTTGTCAATGATTCACTTAAATTAGTCAACTTGAGTGGGTTTGCTGATCGGAAAGTTACTACATTATCTGGCGGAGAGGCTCAGAGAGTTGTACTTGCCAGAGCCTTATTAGCAAACCCGAAATTGTTGTTACTAGATGAACCACTATCTTCTCTAGATGTTGATGCTCGCAGAGACTTAGCCAAAGAAATCAGAGAATTGCTCAAGCAGCACAATATCAGTGCCATTCATGTCACCCACGATTATGACGAAGCAAATATTGTTGCTGATAGAATTCTTGAATGGTCAGAAATTTGTGAATCTACTAACGGAAGCAATAATAACGACCAGTGACAAAGAATAACTGAGACCGATGCCTGCCGTACCGCTAGAAGTACTACCTTACGTTAGAGGTATACAATTAGTTCTGTCTAGTTATGAAGGGTATACCAAAGGTAAACGTCGAGAAGCAGACAAGCTGATTAGAGATGAAATCAAACGAGCTGGAACTAGAGCGAGAAACCACATCTCTAACATCCAAGATCTCGCCTTCAAAGCCAATAATATGCCGCTTGCTCAAGTTGCAAAACTAGCCACTTCTGAAATTGATTCTATGATTGAAGATGTTGATAAATCAACAACTGGAATGAATCATGCATTCTTTTCAGGTACCAGATCAGCAAAAGTTTCTGACTTGAAAAAATTAATCAAACACGATCACGATGTTATTGAAATGGTCACCAAGGCAATCAATATATCTAACAGTGCTGAACATGCATTTAGTACAAGTAAGCCAGATGAAGATGTAAAGAATTTTATCCAGCAGTGTCAACAGATGATTACTAGTTGTCGAGGATTTTATAATTCACGAACTAAGATTCTAGGCGGTTTGCGTCAAAAAACCAAATGAGATGATAAAAATGAGTAACAGATTTAGATGGAGAGATAACCCTAATGTTATAGCAAGATTGTTAGATGCCAATAATATCAATACATGGAAGGCTCAAGAAGTAGTTTTGAAGCCAAATGAAGCATGTGTGTTTATTGTTGATGGAAGAATTGGTGACATTTTAACTGAGAAGATAGTTGGTAACATCGCTGGTGGGTTCAACCGGTTTCTTGGCGAAATGATGGGCGTTACAGCCAAGGATAGGAGATTACTATTCGCCATGACTGGACCTGCCGATATATCGGTCCCATTTTCTGCCAATTTGCCAAATGGCAGCAAAGTTTCTGGATTTGCCAACGTGCGAGTTCAATTACGTAATGATGACATCCCCAAATTACTCAACATGTTTGCTAATAGTGCACCGTTGTTAGACAGAAAGCGCCTAGCAGAGGTCTTACACAACGAATTAATGATGCGAGTAATAAATCCTTCACTTGCAGAGTGTTCAAGCGATGAAGATTTGCGAAGTGCTGCTTTTCAAGATAAATTTGAGATGCGAACAGAAGTTGAACTGCGCTCAACCCTATCAACCCTTGGCTTTACTTTACTGAAGGCATTTCTTACAGCAAACCAAACTGATAATGAAAAAATTACTCAGTTAAATGCCGAACTTTCGACTGCCACGCAAACTGAAGGGGCCCATGCCGAAGCACTAATGGAAAGAATTGCTATACGAGAAGCTGCAATGTTAAGAAGAA
>DUJK01000080.1:12524-21829 GCA_013329925.1 Candidatus Poseidoniaceae archaeon | reverse complement strand
GGTAGTGTAGCAACTTTAGTTGCTGATGTCTCAGATATCGACTGGAATCTTGAGCAAGTCACTGTTGATCTTACTCCAATCGGAGGAGGTATTGTGGTAATGAACGACCGTGGACTAGACGGTGATGCGGCAATTGGTGATGATAAATATACCACTAGAATCGTAGTGCCTGGACTTACAGTTGGCAATGTCTCCCTAAGTGTATCGGCAATAGATTCTTTTGATGTGACTACTATTTTTAGTAAAGAAATCTCTGTGGTAAATCAAGCTCCAAGACTTACCTCAGTTGAGATTTTACCAAACCAAGGTCCTCGAGGCGCCATCATGGCAGTTAATGTAGCGGCTTACGATGGGCACGGCGTTGCTAGCGTAGATCTTGACTTACGTGATTATGGCGGTGAAGTTGTTTCGATGAATTACACTGGACAAGTTTGGACTGCTATGATGGTAATCCCTGATGGTATGTCACCAGGTACACAGTCTTTGAAAGTCATTACCATTGACGAATTAGGTAAAGTCGGCGTAACATCAACATGGTTGAATGGAGTACGAGACTTGGAAAGTCAGTATGGGCCTCATTTTATTCCAGATGATGAGAAAATTCCGATTGAGATATTTGTTGAAAATTCTGCACCCGAGATAAATTCTCCAGGTTTAGTGAAATATACTCGCCCAGATTCTGCCACTACTGAAATATTTGAACTTGAGATTACAGACCAAGATGGCATTTCTAATGCTAGAGTAAACCTCGGAGTGTTTTTACCAATCGATCAACAAAATCCTTGGGTGCAGATGAACGATAATGGCATCAATGGTGATAGGGTTCCTAATGATGGCATATTCACAGTCCAGCTTTCACTAAGAACTAGTACGCCAATTGGTACTCATGAAATTTTGGTTCAAGCAATCGATAATTTTGATGTAGCGACTGCCGTCATGCCAATCTCGGTAACTGTTGAAGAAGAATCAGGAATAATCCCTAGTCTTGATAGTGAGCAATTATCTGTATCAGTCTTAGTTGGTATATTGATAGCCTTTACACTCGTAGCAGGAGTTGCTGTTTTTGTCCTAATGCGAAGAGGCAAAGACAAGGATTACGTCAATGACAGATTTGGTTTTGAATAATACTGGTTTCCGATAACGGTTTATACCTCTGTTTGGTCGGAGGATTACCTCTGCGAGCGTAGTGTAGTGGTTATCACCGAGCGTTGCCAACGCTTGAACCCGGGTTCGAGTCCCGGCGCTCGCACCATTTTCATAACCAACTGAATAAAAGCAACATTTAACCGTTGAACGTGTATAGAAGGTTAGGGTTCAGCATGACAGAGAGACGGACAATTTTCATCGGCAAGAAGCCATTACACGCATACGTAAGAGCAGTTGTTATGGCTATGGAATCAGGAGATCGCAACTTGGAACTGGTAGCTAGGGGTGCAACAATTGGTCGAGCAGTAGACGTTGCAGAAGTTTGTCGTAGACGAAATGGAATCATTGCTCAAGGATTGCCTGAACAAGTTGTTATCGGAGAGTTAACTTGTGAAAGTGAAGTTATTCCTTCCGACGAAGGCCGAGATAGGACAGTCAGCGTTCTAAGGATTGAGTTGGATGGGCATGGTGATGTCCCTGCACGAGAAGAAGAAGAATAACTAATCCAATAGTCTAATTCTTTTTTCGATTTCATTGGCAGTTTGGACAAAAATCTCAAATTTTTGTCCCACAGGATCTTCTAATTCCCAATCCTGATCAATCTTAATCATTGGGCAGTGAACTCCACAGCCCATAGAAATCACTTTGTCAAACTCATCAACATTGAAGTTATCTAGATTTTTTGGTTTTAGTTTTGTGGTATCTATGCCTCGGTTTTGTAATACTGTTATGGCGTGCTTAGATACTGCTTCAGCAGGATGAGTTCCGGCAGATTCTGCTTCATAACCTAGCGACTTAGCAATACCTTCTGCCATTTGAGAGCGGCAAGAATTCCCTACGCAAACAAATAGGATACGCATATGTTGTTGTCAAATTGATGATATTTAGTTTATTTCTAGGTAGAATAATACCACAGTTAACAAGTATGTATAATTTCGAATTAGATATGAGCAATACTTCACAAGACTTGCGGAGTATTTTCATCTATGGTGCAATTTTCACCCTACTATTCGCACTACACATCGTTTTTGCTGCCACCAATCTAGATTTTTTATTTCGCCTTGTAGCCATTATGCTCAGCGGGATGATCTTATTTTGTGGCCCGTGTCTGGTATATCTTGAAAAATCAAAGCTAAGATATTCCTTTGTGTACAATGTTGGCATGATTATTTCTTGCCCCCTTTCGATTGGTTTGGGTTGGGCATACGGCGGCATGTCAACTTCAGTATACTTGGGCCTATTCCCGTTGGCGACCTTGTTTACTCATTACATCATAAAAAAAAGTTTCAATGACTATACCTATGGGTTGAAGTAGGACAATTATTTGTTACGACCATGGCCGATTCACCGGTATCTACGCACGACCCCAAAGACGCTGCAGCACCAGACCTAGCCACTCCGCAACAACAGAAGCAAATGGAAAGTGCTTATGCTAACATGAAACGTAAAATGTCGATGCAAGAAATCGGTAGAAAAATCAAACATAAAGTAATGGTTTTATCTGGTAAAGGTGGTGTTGGTAAATCAACTGTTTCAACAGGACTTGCTCTCGCATTAGCTCAACAAGGACACGCAGTTGGCATATTAGATATCGACATCACCGGGCCAAATGTGCCAAAAATGATGGGACTAGAACGCAAGAGATTACATGTTGAACAAGGTAGAATTCACCCGGCTCAAGGCCACCTTGGAGTCAAGGTTATTTCGATGGCTTTTCTATTAGAAAACGAAGATACTCCGGTAGTTTGGCGAGGGCCAATAAAGCTCGGAGCAATTCAACAATTTATTGGTGATGTAGAGTGGGGTGAACTAGACTATCTAGTGATCGATTTCCCGCCTGGCACCTCTGATGAACCACTTACTGTGGCCCAATCACTTCCAGAGATTGACGGCATGGTTATTGTCACAACACCTCAAGATGTGGCACTGCTCGATAGTCGGAAATCAATTACCTTCTCTGAATCATTGAAAGTTCCAGTTTTGGGCGTTGTTGAAAACATGAGCGGCTACACAATATCGGGTAAAGCACAACCTAGTATGGAAATTGAAATCGCTGGTCCTGGTGGTAAAAAGCATAAAACTACTGCTGACTCGGACGGCAATTTCAATGTGACATTGGATATTTTCAAACAAGGTGGTGGTAAATCAACCGCCGAAGAGTTTGGCGTACCATTCTTGGGTGCATTACCTTTTGATCCCGGCTTTGTAAGAGGCGGAGATGATGGAGTTCATCGCATTGTTAGCGAACCTGAAGGAGCATCCGCTATTGCGTTTGCCAAGGTTGTAGAGGCAATAAAGTCTCAAATCGGGGCATCAGAGAGTCAGGGACTGGAAATTATCTAGGTGAGATAATGTCAGATATTCCTGATTTAACACGGCTTGAAAGGCGTGATACTGATATGCAATTGACTTACTCAGATGGTGGTGAATTCACGATAACTTATGATGATCTGAAGCACGCTTGCCCTTGTGCAAAATGTGCACCACTGCGCAATGATGATGACAATAGTAAATCTCTAAGGAGACAAGTAGAAGCCATGGCACCTGAAAAACCTCAAGTACGTACAGTTGGTAAATATGCCTTGGCTTTTGATTGGAAACACGGATGCTCAAGTGGCATTTATCGCTTTGAGCGAATATGGGCCTTGGCTAATAAACTAGACCCGGATAATGGCAAACCGTATGTGCACGGAGCATGGTAAAGCCACTAAATGACTTAACCGGCCATAAAACGGCGAGGGTTTGATGTATAATTGGGCGACCGGTAAATTGGAAGGAACACATTATGCAGGGAGTTTACCTCACTTGGATGATTAGTGCACTGGCCCTAGGTGTGCTGTTGCTTCCGGTGTTTAAGCCAAAATGGATGGAATTGAAACTTACAACATTTGTCGATTTTTTTCGTAGATATTGGATTCATATTTTGATTTTGTTCATAATCTACAATGCTAAGGACACTCTAGATCAGGTTGATAGGCTCTTAATGGCCTCAACAGGACTGGATATGACGCCATGGCTATATGCCATAGAAGGTGATTTAGTTTTACATGTGCAGCAATATTTTGAGGCTGAATGGCTGACCATAACTCTTACACATTTCTATGTTGCAGGATTTATGTTCATTTGTTATGTCTCAGTATTCTACTTTGCTTACTTCGATGACCGTTGGATGGCTGATAGAATCACGTTAACTATTGCCTGGGTCTATATCTTAGCTGTTCCGTTTTATTTGTTTTTCAATGTCAGAGTGACGGGGTCTTATATCCCCGAAATGAAAACTTTAGCGTACTCATTAAATCCAGAAATAGCCGACTGGTTTAGGAGAATAGACCCGTTTACGAACTGTATGCCATCATTACACATCGGTATACCATACGCAGTATGGCTATGTATGAAACGCTTTGACCATGATAATAGATGGGAATTATATCGTAAGATTGTATTTGCTTATGTTATGTTGACTGCCTTTACTATTATCTATCTTGGAATACACTGGATTTTGGATATCGCAGGTGGAATGATAATCGCCGCAATCGCGGTTAATTTGGCAGATAAAACCTCAAAGCCGGTATGGAATATATTGGATGAAAGGACAATCAATTCCCGTCTTGTAACAGTTCTTACCAATCCTAAAAAAGCCTACAAAATAGTTTCACAAAAGCTTGCTAAATCTGCTAAATCCTTCGTGAAGCCCACATCTAGAGAAACCGGTATCATGGCAGTAGTTTTGATAGTTATTGTGGCTTCAGTTATTACTTGGGATTTGACACATCAGTCACTTTCAGCCAAGGGTGTGGAGGCTCCTGAAGGAGCTAGCGGCGCAGATGGATGGTTAGCGACATTAGACAATACCTCTGAATTCGGTGCTGTTCTGAAGTTATATGACTTGTCGGAATTAGATGAAGATGGTATAGAAGTAGTCCAGCCAGATTTGTCAGTTGATTCGATATATCATATCTCAGGTGATAAATTAGTAATGGCCAATAGTACTGATTTGTATGTAATTGATGTAAATTTCCCACAAGAAATATTCTATCAAAAGTCAATCAATGGTATTGAGCAAATAGAAATGTGTGACTTAGGCGAGTATTATGTGCTTCTCACCTTAGAAGACGGTGCACTGTCTGCGGAAAGTCTGGATGGGGAAGCAATTGGTCTTTCATTAGACATCAACAATATATCTTACGTTAATTGCCAAGGTAATGATTTTGCTTATCTTTCAGAAAACCACCCTGACAAGGTCTTCATGAGTAATATTGAGTTATCAGGCGCCTTATCCTACCAGATTAATGCTTCAGCAAATGAAGAGGTTGAGCAAGTTTTAGATGATTGGGATACTCCAGTTGATATCGATAATGCCACAATTACTAACATCGTATTCGACAAATCTCACATACTGGTAAGTGTTAATGTGTCATCTGTTGATAGAATTGTTTTGGTTGATAGAGAGTCTACTGACCAACGTCTACTTGGTGACGGTAAATATTCGTCTTATGATCCATCTATTCGCGATGGAATTGTCGCATGGGCTATGAAAGACCATCTAAATCCATCAAGCCCGATTGAAGAATACTTCGATGGAGAAATATTCTACATGGATATTGCTGAGAATTTTACCCATGTACTTACCGCTGATGAGGTTGATCAATGGGGACCGATAGTTTTGGAGGACCACTTGGTATACTTTGAGCAGTCTGATGATGGAGTAATTATTCAAGTTCACAGTTGGACTCCAGAGTTGAAATCATATTCGAATATAATTTTACAATCCGGCTCAGTAATTGGTATCATGCTAATTTTTGTTTACCTAAATCAAAGGCAGTCAGAAATAAGAACTAGTAAATTCCAGGCTGAAGAGGAATAACTTATTTTTTGATACTTAGCATTCTTTCAAGCGCTAGTAATGACCCTTCTTCAACAGATTTGGAGACACTAATTTGATTTGGTATTTCCCCATCAACAATTCTTTCTAGTACATCCATTAAGTAAGCAGGATGAATCATGTACATTGTCGAGCAAGGACAAACTTTTTCATCAAGGCACTCAATTATTTTGTTTGGATGTTCATCGGCTAATCTAGCAACCATATTTATTTCAGTGCCAATAGCGATTTTTGCGCCTGCTGGCTGTTGTTCAACATAATTTTTGATGAATTGAGTAGAGCCATTTGCATCACTAACTTCAACAGTCTCTTTGGGGCATTCAGGATGAACAACTACTAGTCCATCTGGGTGCCGTTGGCGAAACTCACTTACCTGTTCTACAGTGAATCTTTTGTGCACTGAACAAAAGCCGTGCCATAGGATTATTTTAGCATCACTAAGATTCGAATCAGCGCCGATTTTTGGTATCCATGTTGGCATCTGTTGTTCACTTATGCCCATCTTTATTCCTGTGTTACGACCCAAGTGTTGGTCTGGGAAAAATAATACTGCTCCATTTGGACCAGCCCGATCAAATGCCCAATTTAGTATTCCAGTTGCGTTTGATGAGGTGCAAACTATTCCGCCATGACGTCCCACGAAATCTTTCAAGTCAGCGCTACTATTCATGTAGGTTACTGGTATGAGGTATGATTTCCCGTCATCAGGAATATCTCCTGGAGAGGTTCTATCAATGGGGTCGCTCAATTTTGTTTCGGCTAAAATCTCAGCCCATGCTTCTTCAACATCTACTAGTGTTGCCATGTCAGCCATTGAGCATCCTGCTCTTAGATTTGGGAGTATGACATGTTGTTGATCATTGGTCAATATATCTGCTGATTCAGCCATAAAGTGTACTCCACAAAAGACAATATATTTTGCAGTAGAGTCTGCGGCTTTTTGACTAAGCATGAATGAATCTCCAATAAAATCAGCGTGCATAACAATACTATCTCTTTGATAGTGATGGCCTAAAATCATCAGGTCAGAGCCGAGTTGATTCCTCAGTTCAGTAATTCTTTCGGCAATAGCTTGCTCCTCAGGGGAAAGTGAGGTGTCCATGAAATCAATCGAGCACATTGGCAGAGTAATCGTCATATGCTTCATGTAAGCCAACAGTTATCCCTTTTTCAATAATTGTGAGTGCGTGATGTACATAAGTGAGGGCACTAAGCGAGTCTCATGGTCTTCCAACCGGAGTCTCGCTTACACCTTGGGGCAGAGGCTGAAGTATGGTCCGGAACCTGGATGGGCCGGCCAGCAATCAAGAAGATGCGCCGTAATAGAGCTTGGCGCCACCCTGATATTGAACGCCGATTGGGCTATCGAAGAATGCTAAGCGAAGTTCGTATTTTAATCAGGATTCATAGTACTGGAATGCCTGTGCCAGCGGTGTGGGATGTAGATTTGGATAATGGCCGAATAATAATGGAAAAAATGCAAGGAAGGCCTCTTATCGAGGTACTAAGAGATCAGACCTCGGAACCAAATTTTATCCAATCTGCTCTTGAAAATTCGGGGAAAGCAGTTAGAATGCTGCACAGAATGGCAATCACTCACGGCGATTTATCAACAAATAATATTTTGATTGACGACCAAGCGAATGCTTTTCTAATCGATTTTGGCTTGTCTGCTGTTGAATATGAAGTTGAAAGGTTTGGTATTGACTTACACGTAATGGATGAAATACTAGGTGCATCTCATCCAAATATTGTCAATGGAATTGATAATTTTGTTAACGGATATTTACAATATGATGATAATCAAGGGCCATTACAGGAACTTTCAGGAGGCACACCACCAACAGCAACAGAAGTTTTGAAGCGTTTAGATGATGTACGTTCAAGGGTTAGATATCACGGATGATTTAGCCTACTAACAACCGCATTTCTTCTACACTTCTTAATTCAGAAAGATAAATCTGTTCAATAGCATCTCGAAGGTCTTCTTCAGCACTTTCTTCGATTATCTCAATTAGTTCTGCATAAACTTCTGCGGCTTTAATCTCGGTTTGCAGTGAATAGTTTAACATTTCCAAATAATCGTTGGTGTGGGTTATTGGGTGAGGGTTTCTTTCTGTTACAGGTATTCCTCCAAGTTGTACGATTGCCTTTCTGACTATATCAGCGTGTTCAATAGATTCAGTCATTTCGGTATTGAACATTGGAGATAATTGTAATCTATGTATTCCTTTGATATTTGCCGCATAATGCGCATACATGTTACTGGCTCTTAACTCCCAACCAAGGGCAATATTCATCTTATCTATCAGGTCGCTCATTGTCTCAACTCTTTAGGGTGCACTAAACTTTTCCGGGGCTCCGTACACGGATAATGCTATGATTCAGCATTATTAAACTAATGCAGTGATTTTAGATATTTTCCAATCGTTCGCCAATTTCCCATCCTAGAAATGCTCCGATTATGCAAACAAAAAAAGTTAGCAGTATATATGCCAAAGCGGTAAACTGGTCATCATTTTTAATCAACCTCATAGTTTCAACTGAAAATGTTGACATTGTGGTGAATGCTCCAAGTAATCCGGTGCTAAAAAATAACATCAGTTCTTCTGATGAACCTCGGTTTATGGCATAAACTGTAATCGCTCCGAGTAGTACAGAACCGAGTGCATTAACAATAAATGTGGACCATGGGAAGTCAGTTGAATCAAGTAATTGTCCAACGGCAAAACGTAATGTTGCTCCTATAGCACCGCCTAGAGAAACAATGGCAATATGTTGAAGCATGATTTTTCCAACATCGCTGTGATGTTAAATTATCCGCAATTATCCGCTCAAATTTGGTGTTTAACCGATAGACATGATAACTTGGCAGTCGTGGCCATGCCATGAGCAATATCGTTTGGTTTCTGACTAGTAATGAAGGCAAATTAATTGAAGCTGAACGTCACTTAAATCAACTTGGTTACTCAGTGAAGCAATTAATTGTTGATTCAGAGTTGATTTATGAGCCGCAGGCTGATGATTTGATTACCGTCGCTAAATCTAAAATTAATCAAGCATTGAATCATATTCCTGATGATTTTAATGATGGAGATATGATTCTGGTTGAAGATGCAGGGTTATTTGTTGACGCACTTCACGGCTTTCCGGGGGTTTATTCATCCTTTGTACATTCAACCATTGGTAATGTCGGAGTACTAAGATTACTATCCCATCTTAATTCTGCTGACCCTGTCTCTTCGGCAAAGTTACGCTCAGCCCACTTCAAGGCAGT
>DUJK01000080.1:0-12134 GCA_013329925.1 Candidatus Poseidoniaceae archaeon | reverse complement strand
CTAGAGATAATGGAAGGTAGTGGATTTGGTTATGATCCAATTTTTATCCCCTATGACTTGGACACAGAATTAAACCCGTTAACTCCCGGTAATTATGGTGAATTTAGTACTCACGGCAAAACCTTCGGCGGAGTTGGCCCTGAAATAAAGCAAAACTTTAGTCATAGAACTAAGGCTTTAATCGACTTATTCAACCAATTGCCATCAGCATCATAAATTAGAAGTGATTGGAATGGGACGAGGGACATGGGATTTCTACGGACAATGTGCGGTCTTGTTGCCCTCAGTGCAGGGTTGTTTTATCTAACCTCGGCTTCAAGTTTATCAGATGACGGCAAATGGATTCTGATTGGTATCACCTTCGCATCAGCGAGCTCTTGGGTACTTATTGGAGGCAGGCCAGTGGCTGTACAAAATCAAACTTTAGTGGCTCAAGATAATACTGAAGATTTAGTTTCAAGCGATGATATGGATGAAGAAGAATCATCTAATACAGATATACCTCAGCCCGTGAAACAAGAAGAGAGTTTGGACGGTGTTTCGTTGAAACAGCGAAAGTTAGCGAAGATAAAAGCAGCAGAGGCAGAAGCAGAGGGGCCGCAGCAAGATATTGAGGAACTCGATGAAGTTCAAGTTTCAGTGGAAAATGTGCACCAAGCCGACGAGTATGTTGTAGAAGTAAGTCCGGAATCAGTTGAAGATGCTGATATAGAACTGACAGTTTCAAACCGTCGAGTACAACACCAAGTGATTAGAGAACGTATCGAGAAGCGACGAAGAAATCAACTCGCTGAAATCCGTGCATCTACCGTGAAAATGTGGGAACAACATAATGAGGGAGAGGATATCGTTGGAATGCTACAAAATCCAGACCATGGACAAAATATCTTGGAAGAGCCTCTCAAGCCACAGGCAGGTCATGTCTACGGAGCGACATTTATCAGATTAGACGAAACCAGTATTTTGAAATTGAGAACACCGTTAGATTCTGGCTTTGAAGAGGTAGAAAAGAAAGAAAAATTACCTGAACTACCAGGTATTCCTGGAATGCCATTACCTCCACTGCCAGACGGTTCCATGCCATTACCGCCGTTGCCAAACCCCAATGCTAGCGATGCCTTAGCAGCACTAAAGATGCAAATGGATGAGGATTGAGATAATGGTTGATAACCATTCTAGGGTCGCCGATAATAATCTAAAATTGGCTCTGCTTGGATTTACCCTTGCCGCAATAGCACCGACAATTTCTGTAGTAACAGGATTTGTTTATCAAGCGGGATTGTTGGCAATAATCGTATTTTTTGTTACCAAAGTTTGGATGTTTGGACTGCCGGCATTTTGGTTTTTAGTTGTCGAGAAACAACCAGTTTCATATTCAACTGCTAATCTTGGTGGTTGGAAAATATCTGCGCTGCTAGGTTTTTTGATGTGCGTGATAATATATGTTGCTTATTTTCTGCTTGGTGACAAATTATTGAGTTCAGATGACCTTAAATCGATTCTAGAACCAGTAGGACTAACCAATAAAAAGATTTTTTTTATCGCAGTAATTTATTGGATATTTGTAAACTCTGTCCTCGAAGAATATCTTTTTAGGTGGTTTTTGACGACTAAATTAGAACAAATTTTTGGCGGTTATTGGTTGCCAATTATCCTATCTGCGTTAATTTTTACCATTCATCATACAATCGCATTATCATATTTCATCAGCCCATTAGGCAATTTCTTATGTTCACTTGGATTATTCATTGGCGGAATAATCTTTTCTTGGCTTTACATGACAAGCCGGAGCATTTGGATTCCATGGCTCGCTCACGCAATGTGTGATGTAGCAGTATTTTCAATTGCTTGGCATTTAGTAATTGGGTTTTGAATCAATTATCATGCCAGTTCGGCTTAGATCTCGCCATAAAAGCGTTGACACCTTCGACCTTATCTTTACTATCAAATAACTTGGCAAATTCCTCAGCCTCAATTGCTATACCTTCATCAAGAGAATGATTTAGTGAAGCTCTGATCGTTCTTTTTGCTGCTTTGGCAATGAATACCGATTTACTAGCAATAATATTGGCCATATTCATTGTAATATCATACAGTTCTTCGTTGGCACAGACTTGGTTAACCAGTCCAATCTTTTCTGCTTGTTCAGCATCAATCATTTCTCCAGTGAGAACCAATTCCAGTGTTTTTCCATAGCCAATTAATCTACTCAACCGTTGTGTTGCTCCATATCCTGGAATTAATCCTAAATTTATCTCAGGGGTACCAAATTTAGACCGCTTTGAGGCGATTCTAATGTCACATGAACAGGCAACTTCGCTGCCACCACCTAAGGCAAATCCGTCAATCATAGCAATAGTTGGTTTGGTCAAATTCCATATCGCCTCTACCGCGTTATCGGTAAATTTTATTTTGGCAGCCTTGCTGTCCATATCAACAAATTCAGAAATATCTGCGCCTGCAACAAATGCATTTGGTTTAGGCCGCTTGCCTTCGAGGGGAGCTAGTGGTTTTGCTCCAGTTAGTACAATACATCTAATTTGGGTATCTGCTTCAGCCCAGGCACAGAAATTTTTCAGCGCCTCCATCACTTCTGAGTTCAGTGCGTTCAATTTATTTGGCCGATTTATCGTTGCCAAAGCGATATATCTGCCGGTTTCCTCGTCATTTACTGCTATCTTTTCAATTGATAAAACATCTGATATAGGGGCGTCCATATCATTGCCAGAACAATCACCTTGAAGATTTATTCGATTATGGCTTAATCCAATATTACATACAATAGGACATCCTCCAAGAGTCATGAGTGAAACGGCTCCATTGGTAAAAGCATTAGACATGGCCAAGAAATATGGTGACTTTATTGCGCTTCATCCATTGAATGTAGAAGTTCACTCGGGCGAATTTTTTGGTGTTTTTGGGCCCAATGGTGCAGGGAAGTCCACTTTCATAAAATTGCTCACCGGTCAATTGAAGCCGAGCAAAGGTAAAATCGAGGTTTTGGGTATTAATGCGATAAAAAATCCACAAAAGGTGAAAGCGAATATTGGTATTGTTCCAGAATCTGAATCACCCCCTTCTTATCTTACACCCGTGGAATTTTTACAATTCGTTGCTAAACTTCGGGATTTAGAAGAAGTAGATGAAAAGGTTGAATATTGGATGGAGTGGTTTGGACTTGAAGATAAGCGTAATACTATGTGTAAGGATTTATCAAAAGGCCAGAGGCAAAAAGTGATGTTGGCTTCTGCCTTTATTCACAAGCCAAAGTTACTATTTCTAGATGAACCATTTGCCAATTTGGATCCTATCTATCAGCGTAAATGCCGCGAATGGTTATTGTCTCATGTGAAACAAGGTGGAACGATATTTTTGTGCTCCCACGTTCTTGAAATGGCGGAGCGAATGTGCAATCGAATGGCGATAATTAACGATGGAAAAGTACTGGCTGCAGGGACTGTTAGAGAATTAAAACAAGATGTTAAGGAAACGCTAGAAGATGTATTCATTCGATTAGTTGGACATTCTATTGACGATGTTGAAAGTTTGTCAAAAGTTACAGAATCTAAAGAGGAATAATAATGTCAGGCGCCTCTATTTCTTCAACAAATTGGAGTGATGCAAGAGGTGTGGATTTTTCAACCGAGAGTTTGGGGACTAGTCCAGAAGGACAGAGGTTACTTACTCCGCTTAGAGGAGTGTCGGCTTTTTTGGCTACATTCAAAGTGATGTACAAGGAAGAGTTTCGTAAAAATGTAGAATTTGCCAAGGCCAGGCAAATGGTCTTATTTCCATTATTACTTGCTTTAGTTACTATGGTTTCCACTATTGGTTTGCAATTTTTAGTCGGTGATTCTGCTGCGCAAACTAGTGAGACTAGTGTTAACAGTTTTACTTGGCAAGAGTTGAGATTTGGGCTTCATTTACCATTATTGATGTTCAGCCTTGGGATGGGTACCTTTGCTTTTATGGGCAGAGATGCTTTAGTTAGGAGGACAGCATCAAAAAACCACTTATTGGCTTCTCCAGCTTTACAACCACTGCCCAATTCAATGGCTCATTTTGCATATTTTGTCAAAGACCTAGTGTTTTATGTTATGTTGATTTTATCGCCCATTATCATCGGTATGGGTCTGGGTAAGGGTTTAGATACCTTATTTGGTATAACAACTCCGTTAGAATACTCAAGTTTGCCTTGGACATGGTTTGCTATGGTGGTCACCCTAGCTCAAGGTTTAGTAATCTCATTTCTGGCATCAGCATTGTGGATGCGAGGTAGGCCTTTCACAATCTTTGGCCCTATCTCAGTAATTTTATTTGGAATAATTGTTGGAGTGGGAGCTATTGATATTGAATTTATTCTTATAGGATTAAAAATACAAACCGAAAAGAATGTTTTAATCGGCCTGCTTGGGTTTGTTTTTTGTATTGGTCTAGGGTATTTTTCATCACTGCTGATAATTGATGATTTTGATGTTAGTGTCGTAGAAAAAGGAGATTTGTTTAGGCCAATGTATGGGCGACTTTCGTTTTTGGGGCGAGGTGAAATAAGAATAATAGTCGCCAAAGAATTTGTCGATTTATTTCGCTCAGGTTCCATCAAAAAGATGGTTGTATCCTATACAATACCGCTCGCAGTTTTGCTAGGGATGGCATGGCTAATCGATTTCGCTGAGGCCCCAATTCCGATTAATTTGTTGTCATATGCACCGTTTTTGGGGTTCTTCGGCTTTAATTTCTATTCTTGGTTGACAATTCTTGATTCGCCTGAATTTATGAACGGTTTGCCGGTTAGAGTGCCTCAATTAATCCGAGCGAAAGTATTGGTGTACTTCATAATCACCTCATGGATTTCACTGATATTCATCATCTTGATGGCATGGCGTTTAGATGAGTGGGCATCCCTACCAACAAGCATAGTTGTTATGTTCGCCAACTCGATTTACATTGTAGCACTAACTGCCTTTTTGATGGGTCTAAGGCCCAATAAAGCCATATTTGATGCATCGATTATGATTTGGTTTTGGATAGGTACAGTATTGCCTTTACTCGGTTTATTCCTGTTGTCATTCACTCAAGGGGATGTATCATTATATGGTAATTGGTGGGAGAGAGCATCTGAGGACGGATTGGCCGCAACTGCTTCAATGTATGATGAAGGCATGGTTAGGCAAGGGTACGTTGGAATGCTGTCGATCTCAGCATTCTTATTATTTGCTTCAGGAGTACTCTGGAAACTTATGGACAGACGATGGGGTGCGGCAGAATTTGACAACTAATGTGTTTAGAATAAATGCCCATACATACTGAAAAATAGGTACTTTCAAGAAGTGCCAACAACACCAACAGCCATGGGAAAAGTCGTTGCCGTCTGCGGGATGCCGGGTTCAGGCAAGGGTGAGTTTGCTAAGATTATGGCTAATCAAGATGTACCAGTAAGGTCGATGGGCGACATGGTTAGAGCAGAGGTTGCCTCACGTAGTCTTGACCCAAGTCCTACTATCTTTGGCGAGGTTGCTGCTGATTTGAGAGCTAAACACGGCGAAGAGGTTCTCGCAGTACGGCTGGCAGACGAAGTTGATAATTTACTTCATAGTCACGCAATAGTGATTATTGATGGCATGCGCGGTACGGCAGAGTTCGATATATTTTCTAACAGGTGGGATTCAAGGTTTAGCAGCATGGCAATAGTTGCATCAAAAGAAATAAGATTCTCTAGGACGCAATCACGGGGCCGCTCTGAAGATGGTGACTACTCGCAGTTTGAAATCCGTGAACAGCGTGAGGCAGGTTGGGGTTTAATGGAACTAATCAATTCGGCCGATTTCACAATTAAAAATGAAGGCAGTATTGAGGATTTAATCTATCAATCTCAAAAGTGGCTTGGAAATTTTTCTCAAAAATGAATTTGGTGACCTATATTTACGGCCAGTGCGGCTATTTCATGTAGTGATTTCACCGAAGTGTTATAGTTGTCCGATGCATGTCATAGATTGCATCGGCGGGGGGTAATGGTATGGCAAGGAAACGTGGAAAGCGCAGCGGCGGCGGAAAACGACAGCGCGCACAGCAACGCGCTCAATACGATGAGTTAGACAAATACCCGGTCATGCCTCCACATGCATTCGCAAGAGTGGTTCGTGATAAACAGACCTTGAACATAATATATCAAATCATAGAACCTCCAATGACCAAGAAAGAGGAGCAGTATCGTGATGAAATAATGGACATTTTCATCAGATCACTAACTGCTAATATCGAAGAAATCGACGCCAATCCCGATGCGTATCTCAGAACCGCTATGGATAAGGTTATCAAATCCTATGGAATGAAGATAAATAAAAAGTCAAAATCTAAGATATTCTACTACCTACGTCGAGATTTGATTGGTTATGGTGAGATGGACGTTTTGATGAATGACGCAAACGTAGAGGATATATCTTGCGATGGGACCAATGTACCAATCTTTGCCTATCACCGGAAATTCGAATCTGTCGAGACAACTTGTCTTTGGCCAGATGACCACTCTTTAGAATCATATGTTATCAAACTAGCACAACGGTGTGGCAAACACATTTCGGTAGCAGATCCGCTACTTGATGCAACCTTGATGGATGGTTCACGTATCGTCATGAAACTGGGCCATGAGGTTTCGACTAGAGGGTCATCATTCTGTATTCGAAGGTTCAAAGAAGATCCATTTTCTCCTGCAGATATTATTGCTTTCCGTACAATGTCATCATTGATGGTAGCATACCTTTGGATAGCGTTTCAAAATGAAGTTCCAATGCTGTTTGTTGGAGGTACTGCATCAGGAAAGACTACCACTCTAAACGCGATGTGTATCTTTATCCCATGGCAAATGAAAATTGTTTCAATCGAATCTACCAGAGAAGTAAACATTCCACAACCTAACTGGGTACCAGGTCTAACACGGCAAGGCTTTGGTGGAGAATCTACCGAAGGTGTAATTGGAGAATTCGAGCTGCTTAAAGCGGCGTTAAGAGAACGGCCTGAATACATAATTGTTGGTGAAATTCGTGGTGCTGAGGCATATGTTCTATTTCAGGCAATGGCTACTGGTCACTGTGCTTATTCTACAGTGCACGCAGACTCAGTCCCATCTTTAGTTCACCGTCTTGAGAATAAACCGATTGATATCCCACGTGTGCTACTTCCTGCTCTAGAAGCGTGTAGTATTCAAATCCAAACTAGGATTAACGGTAAGCGTGTAAGGCGAACGAAGCAACTTGTTGAGATTGTTGGTATTGATCCCAATTCATTGGAGGTTATCACAAATGAAGTATTTAGATGGGACGTCACTTCAGACGACTTTGTATTCAGTGGGAAGTCATATGTTTTAGAGAAGATAATGGTTAAATTAAATTATTCACAAGATGATATGCGAAGAGAGTTAAGAACCAGAAAAAGAATCCTAGAATGGATGGTTCTCAATGATATAAGAAAAGCAGATCAAGTATCTCAAATCGTTACAGAATACTACGTTCGTCCGAATGAGATTCTTGCTCGTGTTGACGGTCTGCGTTGATAGGGGGTTACAAGGATGGAACTTACTGCATGGCAAAGATTCTGTAATAGAATCCTCGGTAGAATTTTGAAGAAACGCGCCCGTAGGGATGCTAAACTATCTGAGAATTTGGTAAAAGGTTCAATGGGGATTATGCCTGAAGTATATCTGTCAACAGTTATTTTCACGTCCATAGCTATCACCCTTGTATGTTGGGGAATCGTTGGGATATTTTTCATGCCCGAGATTGGGGTAATTGCGTTCTGGGAGACTCTTCAAGACCCAGCAACAATTAATCCATGTTTAGACTGGGAATATTGGGAACCAGAGTTAATCGACAAATCAAAACCAGGTAATGGTTGTCCAGAATATGCAACTCGAATCTTTCCAGTCCCGTTAAAACTGTTCATTCTACTACTTGGAGGTGCAATTATCCCATATACAGGATTCATGCTTGTTCGGGGTGGTGCAAAAAGAGAAGCAGACAGGCGAGGCGCTCAAATTGAAAAATACCTACCTTACGCAGCATCATATACTGCGGCAATGTCAGCAGCAAATGCAACACCAGCCAAGATTTTCCGTTCATTAGCGATGAACAAAGATATCTACGGGGATGTATCTGAAGATGCGGGTCTAATCTATCGAGATGTTACCCTTTTGGGTTATGATTTGATTACCGCAATTAAAATGAGTGTTGATAGAGCAGCATCGATATGGTTGACAGAGTTTTTCCAAGGTATGGTTGGAACCTTATCTTCAGGTGGGCATCTTAAATTGTATTTCCTTAATCGTGCCGAGCATTACATGAGAGAAAATCGTACTAGACTGCAACAATTCCTTGAATCAATTGCCTTGTTAGCAGAATCATATATTGTAGTAGCTGTAGCAATGCCTTTGTTCCTTATTGTGATGCTGGTAATTATGTTCTGGGTTTCAGGCTCTGGCGCTCAGATGTCAGAGGGCATGCTCTATGGCATCGTTCTAGGATTCATACCAATGATTCACATAGCTTATGCAGTATTAGTTTACACAAGCAGTAAAGAACAAGAAATGTGAGGTGAGAAAATGGCTAGGAAGAAAAAGAAAAAACTAGTTGTCGAACTAGACCTTCCTAAGGATGATAAGACCTTAAAAAATCTGTACATCATCATCTTTTTCTCAGTAATTTTAGGTTTGTCTTCAGGTATTATGTGGGTGACAAATTCCGGATTTATCCCGACGGCAAATGGGGAACCAATGTTTACCAATGTGTTTTGTGGAGCAACCTCTCAAGATGATCTTGGTAACGATTATTCTGCAGAATTTAGTGGGGCCCTCAAACCAAGTTACCAAGCAAATGAATCATGTGCAATATTACAGGATGATCCAGATCAATTGGAATGGTCGGAAAGTCCTTGGGTAAACTTTGTGTCTAAAGGTAAGACCTTCGATGTCCCAGGGATGCCCGAACAGAATAAAGGCTCTGTAATAGTCCAGCAGCCGTTATCTCTAGATTGCAAAGTCGACGCAACAACTCCCACAGATTACACAGTAGTGATAAGAGATTCGAATGGAGAAATTGTGCCTGGAGGTTTCTTTGAAGGTAAAACTGGCAAGGCTAGTGATGTTTGTAATATTGAAATAGATAATATAGAACCAGATACCAAATATGAGATTGCGATATTTTCGCTTGAAGAGGGTAAAAGAATTAGTTCAGCACAATTTGATATGAGTGTTGACTTTTATGATGGGATTCCAACTAATATGAATAATAAATCATTCTGGTTGGGACCAAAAATAGAATTGGGGCCTTTGGATTTAAGGCCAATGATTTTCCTTAATTTCTTCGGCTTTACCTTCTTCTTCTTACTCTATCCAGCGTCATATTATTGGGAAAAAGTAGAGACTAGAAAAAATGAAATCGAAGCAAAATTTCCTGACTTCCTAAGAGATATGGCAGAGTATTGGAAAGGTGGTCTTTCTATGACAGTTGCAGTTCAAACACTGGTCAAATCAGAATACGGAGCGCTTAATGATGAAGTAAAAAAGATGTCTGACCAGCTTAGTTGGGGCATAAAGTTTAGCGACGTCATTAAACAATTCGCAGACCGTGTTGGTACTCCATTGGTTAAACGTGCTATTACCTTGATTGCTGAAGCAGACAGGGCTGGAGGTAAAATTTCGGATATTTTGGTTACTGCTGCTAACGATTCAAGAGAAATAAAATTCTTAGAAGGGGAACGAACAAGGGCTATTGGCTCCTATATTGCGGTTATATGGACCTCTTATTTCGTTTTCTTGGGAGTAATTACTCTGTTAGGTAAGGTATTTATTCCAGCTATTGCAAAATCAAACTCCGGTGATGAAGGCGGCGGAGATTCAGGTGGAGCAAATATTGGTAATATGACAATAAGGTCGATTGACCCACTCTTTTTCGTCACAGTCTTCTATTATGGTGTCACAATGCAAGCGATTGGTAATGGTTCTATGGCGGGACTTATGGCGAATGGTAGATTTTCAGCGGGTTTCAAGCACTCAGGTATGATGATAATTGCCGCATTACTGGCTTTTAATTTATTAGTATTCAGTCCCGATCTTATCGGTGATTCTAGTCATGCATTTGCTCAAGTAATCACTACATCAGACTCAACATACACTATCGGATTAAATCCTTCGGGCGGTGCTTTTGTGCCTTCATCTATTTGAGGAGTTGATTAGCTGCAAAAGGACGAATATGGGCAAATTCACATTCTTGAAATGCTAACGTTATTCTGGTTATTTTTTATGTCTGCAACTTTTTTGATAAGAATTGACGTACCAGATTCTCGTTCTATTGCTCACGATGCTAGTTTGGAGGCAGCTGGTGAATCAGTTCTCCAGTATGGATTGGGATTAGATGCAGAAATAAGTGGTGAAAATAGGATTGTTGAATTACTTGCAGATTCTGATTATGATGGTGCTTGCACAATTCTTCAAGAGGCATTAACCAATGGTAAACAAACCAACTGCTGGCTAGCTAAAAACAGCGCAACCTCAAACCCCTATGGGCTTGTTGGTACCTCTTCAGGGCCCACTGTGACGGTTCATCATTTGGTTACAGTTAACTCCGATGCTTGGACTATTAGTCTTACTTTATGGAATATAGGCGGTGGTGCTTAATGCGTCCAACAAGGTATCAAAAAACTAATGATGATCGTGCTCAAATGCTATTAGCGACTGGAGTAGTGCTTCTTCTTTCATTATTGTCGATGGCAGTTTTTAGTGTGAAGGTAGCAGGCCTAACATCTGCTCATGAAGTAAATTCGGATTCTGTCATCGAGACTACAAAGGAAGTTATGCAAGAGCTTCCTTCACTTGCCGAAAACCGTACTGAGTTATGGATTAATTCGGGCTTAGAACGTCTAGATGCAGCAGATATTGCAATGGAAAGTATTCATGATGACCTGCTACATCACGGAGAAATAAGAGGTGTCGAGGTGAAAATGTTGAATATCACTACTGTTGTGGTTGACGCATCATCAATGTCTATCTCCTTAGAATTAGGTGTAACAGATGATTCATCTACCTTGGAAACTAATTTCACGTTTATCATTACTGCTTAGTTTGCTTATCATTCCAAGCAACATCTAAGTAATGTTCAATTTTTTCGTGGTCACTACTAACTCTCGAAATATCTACAACCGGCCAGGACGAAATTTTGGAGCGTTCTATGAGGCCATCCTGTATCTTTCTGATTCGGTCAAAATTGGCAATGTAACGATCTGGTCTGCGAAATGAGTGAGCATCTCGTGATTTTATCATTTCCTTGTGTTTGTTTGGGTCACTAACAGCCATAATAATTCCAACTGCAATTCCTCCAGAATCAATCCAATTCCGAATTAATCTGTCGCTGGGTACGATATGTACTCCTTCTATAAGCAAATCAATACCTTCTCGCATAGCACGATTTATTGTTGCCTCTATGCCATTCTCAACCGCTTGACAAGTATCCAACCAATCAATAACTGCATCATTTGATTCACCGATTGAGAAAGATGAACGATGTAAAGCAAGGTTTTCGCCATTGACATCATATGTTCTAATTATCTCTCGGATAGCATCTGTTGAGAGAAGTCTGGCAAAGTTGCTCTTAGCGGCAATTTTCATTGCCACAGTGGATTTTCCAGTTCCTGTTGCACCGGCGATAATCAACAGCCTTGGCGGACGATTCGCAATGGTTCTTGCCGTGGCATCAGCAAGACCGATTGTTTGAGCCATGTGTGTTGTAGGACAATCTGTCAAATATAGTTATCATGAAAAAACACCGATTAGGGTCAATTGCTAATCTAGATTGTGAGGCGAACACCTTTGAACGTTCACTTCATGGACGGTTTATGAGCGAGCAAGAGATGTACATTGCAGGCGAGTGGACTAGTTCTGAAAATGACGATTATAGTGAAGCAATAAACCCAGCAACAGGTGAAACTATTGCTCGAGTTCCAAAAGCATCGATAAATGATGTGAACCGTTGTGTTTCAGCATCTAGGGATGCTTTAGTCAGTTCTGAATGGAAGAATATGGATCCGGCTCAGCGTGGTAGAATTTTGAATAAAATGGCAGCAGTAACGTATGGTGCAGCAAAAGAATT
>DUJK01000129.1 GCA_013329925.1 Candidatus Poseidoniaceae archaeon | reverse complement strand
TCCACGTCATGTCGCCTGGCATAGTACCGCCTCACTTATTCCTAGACTCGGTACTTCAAGTGGTTTTGTATTAACAAAACTTCCATGAAGGTCAAAAAGGATTAGGATTTGGCAAGGTTATGCGCATTACTGGTATTGTTAGTAGCGGACTTGGCAGAGCTCATGTCTTTATGGCGCAGAAGCACTATCAAGACCAATTTCAATCGCTTTTGGGTACATCTGTTTGGCCTGGAACTCTGAACCTCACTGTTGCTGGTAATGATTTACGAGATTATATTGCACTTAGGTTAAAATCCGGTATCGATACACTAGATGCTTCAAGCGAACTAACTACCAAAGCAAAAGGTGTTGTTATCGATGATTTAACGGCCAATAGAATCCGTGGTTTCTTGCGTGATGGTATTTCATTTGGCGGCGCAACAGCATTCAAGGCAGTATTTCATTTCAATGAAAAACAGGTTGATTGCGCAGTGTTAATCCCCGATTTGACTCGACACTATGACGTGGTTGAAATTATTTCGTCAAAATTCCTGAGAGAACATTTCTCGATTAATGACGGTGACAAGGTAATAATCGAATTACTGTGAGTCATGTGGTATGTATGGTAGTTTACCGATTATCGACCATTCGTGGTAAAGCATGCTCTCCATTTCTAGGGAGGCTCCTTTTTCCCAACGACTAATCATTGTTCTTTCGATATGGTCTGTTTGAGGAAGTTCGGTAAATGTGAAGCTTGAATCTGCTGATTCATCGTGATTGAAATCTGGCCATACAACGTCCCACAACACCAGCCACTCTGGCGGTGCTACACCAAAATCTACCGAGGTTTCAGGGCATTGGATGGCATCTTTAATTTCCTCCTGTGTCAACTCACCAATAGTTAGTCGGTGCAATGCCATAGCCGTTCTTCGCACTTGGTTCCACAAGAATGCCTCTCCAATAATTTCGAACCCAACAACCCTACCATTTACCTCCCAAGGAGTACATGAGTAAATTTTTCTGATTGGGTTTTTACCTTCCTCAAGACGGGCAAAATTTCTTGCATCATAAGTTCCAACAAATAATTTCAACCATTCTAAAAATTGTTCTCCAGGATCAGACCATCCTTGAATCCCTTCAAGTCGGTATCGATATATCCGATGTATCGCTAATCTAGGATTCCAATCCTCTGCCACTTCTTTAACATCAAGAAATACTAACCCCTCGCATAACTGATCGTCAATTGCCCTAACCATCTTTCGCTTATTCAACGATTCCCACAGACTTTTCGCAAGTTTGACAGTCCCGCCATTTCTTCGAACGTTTACCCCTGCATCGGTTCTACTAGACAATACTAAATTATGGCTGGTTTCATTAGGGTCAAGCCATTTTAATTTACGAAATACACGTATCAATTCGCCTTGTACTGTTTCGACATCTGGCTGTATTTGACTGCCGTGAAAATAACGACCAATATAACCAATGGTAAATGCGAGGCGAACTCGCGGCTCCATTTGATCACTTATTCCTCAGATAACAGGTTTGCAGCTTCTTCTGGTGTGTATCCTAGACCGCCAACAGACCATTTTATGGCTGATTTAATCCATGGCATGACCATGCTATTGGACTTTGTAGGGTCAATAACTTCGATAGCATCAACAAGATTTCTAGCAGCCATGTAAAGACGGTCATCAGTTGGTATATCAGCTAGCGCCAATCTTGTAGCATATCTCTCGTATTCTTTTACTGCGGCTGGAATTCTTCTGCATTCAAGAGCAAAATCTGCAAAGTCGACAATGTATTCATCATTTTCTTCGTCTAAGTTCATAGCTTTCTTGTAAGCCATCATGATTTTACCACCAGGAATCAGGTCCTCTTGTGCTTCAACATTCAACATGTTGGCAAACTCTGCATAAGTGTGGTGCACAGCAGCAATATCTTTGTGCGCTTTGCACATATCGTCTAACATATTTACGGCACCCTGAAGGTCACCTTCGGCAAATTTTTCTATAGCGGGTTGTAGAACATCACTCATTACATCTTCTCCAGTGAGCCTAGCGGAGTGGTTTCAGTTATTGAAGGACTCGCTTAGATTTAATTTTCATCTGGGGACGAAATTGAATCTTTTAGATCACTTAATAAGTTGGATTGGCTATGCTTTTTGTGCATTTCATTTAACAACATCTTGCACTTATCCCACTTACGAATTGAGTAGAAGCAGTGTTTTGGATCTGGCCGTACAGTTCTAATTGTTCGTTGATAGGTTATGATTCCAATAAATGAACGCAGCAAAGATTTTCTTGCTTTGTCGGCAGCAGTATCGTCTGTATTTTCTGCTGAGCCAGGCATATTTACTGCTCCAGCAGCACCCATGGATTCATCAACAAGTCCAACACCTGAATCAGTTAGTATCGACACGGTAGCATAACCAAACATAGTGCCAACTGGGGTTCGCTCCACGATAACTTCCGAAATTCTATCAAACAGAATTCTACGGTGAGAGCGGGAAAGTAAGAAACTATGCTCAAAAATAACCGCATCTGAAGTAATTGCGTAATGGAAACTATTCTGATAATAAAATGTCAGACCGTAAAATAACGCAGTATATAGGACACCAAACAGATAGAAATTATACTCAATTGCAATAAAGTCACCTTTACCTTCACCAAACAAGTCGGTAACGAAGAAGATAAAATCGTCAATTTGAATAATTAATGGAGTAAATGCGACAAGTAGTAACCACATTGTGACCCATCTACCTGAGGTAGATGTATTCAACAAACGGTTTAGCCATGCCACAAATAACATGAAAAAGATGAAACTGAATGACATTGTATCACTAGTAGTCAAATCCATAAAAGCCCAAACTAAAGCCATCAAGCCTTCTGAATCCTCACCTAAAGAATCTACTCTTCCAAACAAAAAGTGAAGACCTAAAACTAAGGCTCCTAAACCATACATGCCAACAAATGCAAAGGTGCTGGGTTTCTTTGTCAAGTGGATTTCTTCTCCTGGAATTAAGCGGAATTTTTTTGCCAAGTTTTCGGTTTGTTGAGATTCTAACTCTTCACTAACCTTGACCTCATCCGTGGCGGTTTCTTCTGACATTTCACTCCCTCTAGTTATTGTTTGGGGCCTTATCCCACATGAATGTTACCCCATCAAGGGTTAATTTAGTGCAAAATACCCCAAGAATGTTCTGCATTACCTCTTATCCAGTCAAAACTTTTCTCGGTTCTAACACCACTTTTGTCGGTAATGACTAATTTCTTGACATATAATGGGTATTCATTGTATGTGAAATTAGAGACTAATCCGCCAATTGTTGGTTGCTCAAAGGCCCAATGAGCGCGGTCTACTGCCTCTACATCCAGAGTAATTGTTGCCTCATCACTCCACATTTCAACTTTGAAACCCGGAAGCTTACTACCTGGATTGGCACCGTGCTCAGCTTCAGTTTTATCTAGAGCATATTTTTCTACCCTAACATTTGAAAATTTGCGACTTTTTTGAGCGACTGCATCATGAAATAGACCTCCTTGTGACAAACTCATGTGACCTAAATCTCGCTTTTTCCAAGGCTTGTTATCCCTTGATGAAACTGTCATGCTCAAATGGGGTAAAAACCAATCAATATATGATCCATCACTTAGATGTAGCATACCCCAATACCAAGGTACGGATGGCGCTTGAACGCAAACTTTCTGAAAA
>DUJK01000112.1:18135-20597 GCA_013329925.1 Candidatus Poseidoniaceae archaeon | reverse complement strand
ATGCACCACCTGCACCTCCTGAAAATGACCCACTAATGTCTGCACTTAGTGGACCTCTAGAATCTGAAATGCCTCCAATGCCTCCTATGGACGCACCACCTGCGCCTCCAGAAATGCCACCAATGCCGCCTATGGATGCGCCAATGGCTTCACCTGCAGATTTGCTGCTGTCTCCACCACAAGAGTCCGGTGAAGAAGAAGTGGCAAGCGAAGAAGCAATGGCAGCACCAGAAGTTTCACCTGCCGACCTACTATTGTCTCCAGTAGCCGAAATTCCTGCCGCAGAAAGTGAAGCGGTACAAGAGAATATGTCACCTGATGACCTAAGTGGGGAACAAGCAGGAGCTACCATCCGTTCAAGAGATGAAGTAGAGAAAGTACCAGGTGACAAACTTGAAGGTAGTCTGCATGAGATTGAAAGTGCGACACTCAACTCTGACGGTGAAATCGTAAAACAATCAGTAAAGGGTACTCTGACAATCAACAATCCATCTGCAGATGACAGAATTTATGATATTGACGTAATACTTGATAATGCTGAATCAACCGATATCGGTGGAGATCATGTTTCTGTTGACGAACTAGAAGCTGGCAAAAAATACAGCATGAAGTACAAAGTAGAAGGCATGAGAATGATGGCCCTTCGTGAGCGCTTGGATACCAATCCTGCAAGATCACAAGAGAGATCACTATCTGTGTCATTTGGACCACAAGGCGGACCAATAGCCTTAGAACTAGAAGTTGAAAATATGTCAAATGTTGTGCTAGAAAATGTCGAAGTTGTAAGACCAGTACCTGATGAGGTATCATTTGAAAATACAGCAATGGCGACAATGGATGGCAAGAATTTAGTTTGGAATATCGGCACACTTGGCGCTGGTGAAAAGCAAGTTCTATCTGTAGAGGGTTCAATAACAGTAACTGGAACTAAGACCATCAAGGCTGGTTCCGCTTCTGCTACCTACACTGCCAATTCAACACTGTCTAATCTTAATTTTAGAGAACTCGATGCTTTCTGCCGAGGCTTCACTTACATGAGAGTCAGAGAAGATGAAAGACCCGATAATTGGATCTGTAAAACTATTTTTGAAAACCGCTCATCATTTGCAGTAGACCTAGTGAAATTACAGGTTAGAATGAAAGGTAGCAATGAATTATTATTCGATATACATGATGTAGAACAAGACGTTCTTCCAAATGGAAAGTGGGAATCGGAAGACAGAACTGTTGTAGCAAACTCGGAACCAGACTTTACCTACGACTTGTCTTACACAATTTTGCCTCATGCTGCTCGTTCAACTGAAGGTTCTATGAAACTCGAAGAAAGTGTATTTGATGTTCTAGAGGCTGAAGTCAACAAGAGTTATTCTACCGCTGGACTAAGATCTTACAGAAATCAAAAAGTAAACTCTTCAATTACCCTAACCAACAAAGGTTCTGCGACAATCAATCTAATGCGTATTACTGATGACATACCAGGATTGTTCGAAGCACCGGACCTCGAATCAATGAGAATATCAGTTGCTGGAAAAGATTTGGAAGCAGATCAATACAAAGCAGAAATTAGTAGCGGAATAACTCTTGAGAAAGAATACAAGTCACCAGATGGTGACGGTCACACACTAACCATGACTATTGGTACAAGAGGACCTTTGGGTCTTGAGCCAGGAGAAAAAATTGCTATATCTTATGACTTAATTGCTCCAGACCCATCACCGGAAAACAAGAAAGTTGTAGCGCCTTTAAGAGCTGAATTTAGCGCCGAGAGATTTGGGCCTGTATGTGGTCGAGATTGTGTATCACCTCCATCTATCAAGGTAATACACAACAGAAGAGATTTCTCCGCTGGTAAACAAGCAATACCACTTGGCGGTAAAGGTCGCTATGAAGTATTAATTTTGTTCGAGAATAATGGGGATACTGCTCTGCAAGACATATACATCAACGATGTAATACCTACTAACTTTGAAATCAAAGATTGGTACATTAAAGGTGCATCTGGTAAGCGAGATGACTGTGAAATGACCACTGAAGATATCGACCTTGGAGTTCAAGCAAGTTGGATGGTCCCAATGGTTGGCAAAGGTGAAAGAATTGAAGTTTGTTTTGAAATCAAGGGAAGCGGAGAAGTTGATGGTGACATCTTAAACAAATTCCATGGAGTACACTTTGGCGATGAAATCGAATCAGATGAACTTCCAGAAACTAATGTAGAAGAGGTTGCTGAAGAGGCTGAAGAAGATGCAGAATCTTCCGAAGAAGAGGCACCAAAGGTTACATGGAGAGAAGATGTTTTGCTTAGAGTAATGAAATCTCACGAAATAAGTGTAGATGATCGTGATGCTTTTGTTGCTCATGCCGTTAATTTTGACCATGATGATAATGGATATTTAAAGAAGGCAGAACTTGAGGATGCAGCAAAAGCATGGACTGCAGATTCCACTGAAGAAGCAGTTGAAGAA
>DUJK01000112.1:0-17814 GCA_013329925.1 Candidatus Poseidoniaceae archaeon | reverse complement strand
CAGTTGAAGAAGCGGCTGAAGCAGTAGCGGGCTCAGAAGAGACTGACGAATCTAAGGAGAAAGTTTGTCCTGTATGTTCCGCAAATACTCCCGCAGACGCAATTACTTGTGCATCATGTGGATGGACCTTTGAATCTTGATTATTGTGGTAGAACCCAGTTGGGCCAGATTTCACTTTGTGAATCCCTAGACACAATAACCATTACCGGCCTAGGTAATTCAGCAAGGAACTCCTCAATAGGCTTAGAAGTTGAAGGCATCATCACACCATCTCGCAAATCTACTGCAAGCCATGCTGTTGGATATTGTTCCATCCAAGCATTAAGCTCTGCTTCAATTCCTTGAGGAGGAACCCCTTGTCTAACGCTGGCTAAAAATTCCCAGTTATTGATACAACGACGCTCAAAATCAGTCCACATAAATATCCTAGGCTGAACTGCGAGTAATGCTACTTGTTCAATAGCCTCCAGTTCGGTCACACATACCGGTTGAAATGGCATTGGCATTGGCAAAGGATGTTTCCAATTAGACTCCACCTCTAACGGTTCTTTGCGGCGCATAAAGACCCCTAATACCCTTTATGGTTTGAATATCACTGATATCTGATTTGCCCCTGATAAGCCCCAAACAATGCCAACCTTCATGCCCTTCATTCATTTCAGACTACCATGGCAAACGGCAATAATCCACCTCCACCTTCGCCGCCGGGTGGTTCAATGATGATGATGCTAATGGTCATGGTATTGATGACATTACTGATTATGAACCCTGGAATAAGGACAACAATGGGTGGGATTGCCGACCCTCTTCTATCACCAATACTTCCAGAAGAATCCTTTTTCATCATTACTGTACTCATTTTAGGTACTATGTCTATGTTAATGAACACTGTTTTGAGAAGTTTCTTCCTTGACCCAATTGAACAAGCTCACATTGGACATAGGCAAGGCCAAGTCCGAAGAATGATGAATGATGCAAGGATTTCAAGAGATCCCATACTGCAAGAAAAAGCAACTGTTTTGCAACAACAAATGATGCCCGAGCAATTAAAGGTTCAAATGGGTGCTATGAAACCAATGATGTTTACGATGGTAATTATTATTGCAGTATTTTCTTGGTTAACTACCACAGTTGAAACATTTAGAGTTGACTATGTGTCACTGCCTTGGGCATCAGAATGGAATTTACTAACCGACAAATTCCTCTTTTTCCCAGCCTGGATTTGTGCTTACATTTGCATGAGCGCACCCTTTGGAAGGGTTGTAGACCGACACATCAAACTAATCCGATATCGAACCCATCCTGTGGTTTCATCAGGAGATAAATTGAAAGAACCGTTGCTTCATTTAGTGGCAAATCAAGATAAAGCCGTTGATAAAAACGCTAAACGACGTAGGCAAAAAAGCAAATCACAGGCTAAGAAAAAGGCTTCCACAGACACACCTAAGAACACGACAAGTAAGAAAACTAACAAAACTGAGACCTACTCCGGTGTTGACGGATTAACTTGTCCAAAATGTGGTGTCGATATGATTAGCAAAGCAGGACCACGTAAGAAAAAGTGTGATGTTTGTCGACACCAATGGGTGTAAATATGGCAAAAGTAACCATTTCGGGATATCCTGGAAGTGGCACGACAACTTTGGTTAGTGGACTGGTTAACCATTTTGATTGGCAATCTATCAATGGTGGTCAAATTTTCCGTAATGAAGCTAGCAATCGAGGTTTAACATTAGCTGAATTTGGTAAGTTATGCGTTGAGGATGAATCTGTTGACAAGGAACTGGATGAAATACTGCGAAACCATATTTCAGGCGATGATGTTGAAATCATTGAATCGCGTTTGGCAGGATGGTGGGCATATAGATTACAAGCCGACTCTGTAAGAATATGGGTAGAGGTTAACGAACATGAACGGGCCAATCGAGTTATATCTCGTGAGGGTGGTAGTTTAGAGGATGTTCTAGAAGCGAACGCTCAACGCTTGGCCATAGATAATCAAAGATATCAAAACATGTATGGTCTTACTCCTAGCGACCCATTGGCTTATACCCATATCATCGAAGCCTCGAACATTAGTGCAGAGGAAGTCCTAGCCCAAGCAATAAAAATCTTAGAGGGGAAATGATATGACAAGAATCGTAATCGATAAAACTACCAAAATAGATTCTGCCCACGGGTTTAATCCTGAAACATGTTCAATAGAACAAAGATTAGCCTCTGGTTTCATTTTACTCGATAAAGCAGCAGGACCAACCTCCCATCAAGTAGCGGCTTGGGTAAGGGACATGCTAGGATTGGAAAGGTTAGGTCATGGGGGAACATTAGATCCATTTGCGACTGGTGTTTTACCATTGATGACTGGAAAAGCAATGAAATTAACTAAAGGTATTTTGAAATCTGATAAGACTTACATCAATGTACTAAAGTTCGCAGAGGAACCTGATTTAGAAAAATTAAATGATGTGATAAGGAAACTAACGGGTAGAATTTACAATGTACCTCCTGAAATATCTGCAGTAAAAGTCCAAGTTCGTACAAGAAAAATATATTCATTTGAACTAATTGAATTGAAAGGTAAACAGGCTATCGTTAAAATTCACTGTGAGGCTGGTACTTACATCAGAACTATTGCCAGAGATATGGGTCTTATGCTAGGGTTCAAGGTAGATTTGAAGGAATTGCGTAGAGAAAACTCAGGTCGTTTTAATCTAGAAAATTGTGTAACATTGCAACAAGTAGCGGATGCAATATGGCTGTGGAAAGAATGTGGAGATTCAGCAGCATTATGCAGGATTATTCATCCAACTGAGAAATTACTAATGGATATGCCCTACATTGTGGTAAAGGATAGTGCTGCAAGCGCACTATGCCATGGTGCCCCCTTGCTTCGTCCAGGGCTATTATCAATTGATGCAAAATTATCTAAAGGCCAAGAAGTAGCGGTTTTTACTTCTAAAAATGAAGTAGTTGGAGTAGTGAAAATGAATTACTCTGCGGATGAATTGACCAATATGGAGTCTGGAGAAATCGGCAAACCTGCAATGATCTTGATGGAACATGAGCGTTATCCGCCACAATGGCCCAAGCAAGAGTAATCAAGCTTGTACATATTCTTCGTAAATATACTCTTCAGTTTCAATTCTAATTTTCAATTCAGACATGTTCCCACATACTACTTTGTCAACCTAAGTTGAACGACCCCCACAGTCTCAAAGTATTGCGCCCTTTGACGAACTGGTTATCAAATTATAGGCTCAATTACACATTATCCGACATACAATACCCGAATAAAAATCAGTCTAACTTTTTGATTTTACCTGGTGCTAGAACAGTGAAAAGACCAATTATTATGGCCAAACCGATGAATGTTGCAATCCACACAGTAGTTGATTCAATAGAATCACTTGATGATGTTTTATCACTATTAGAATCAAGGACTTCAACACTTACTGACTGAATATTATTATTTTCATCACCTTCTGAGACTTCATTTGCTCTGTCGACCTCCACTGAAATGGTGTTAAGACCACTTTGAGAAACCAACCAATCACAAGTAACTCCACCCAATTCACCAGGTTGTAAGATAGAAATCGAACGTATTGAGATCAAATTATTACCATTCTGACATCTTACAGAAATACTAGAGGCTTCTTGTTGACCTGAATTTCTAACATAAACTCTTACTCCAACTAAATCGCCTTCTCGAACACTCTCCGGTGTAATCACTATTTGTTCAATTGATAATTCAGCTAGAGTGAGGACTTCCAGCAACATTGTCCTATTAACGCATGAAGATTGATCACATAAAGTTACAATTATTGGTACTGAGGAAGATAATGATGGTGGATTAACAGTAATTGTCGAGGTACTAAGGTCTACCACTGCCCAAGTTTTGTCAGTGGTTACCGTCAAGCCAGTTGAATCAATGTCAAAATATGAAAAAGCAATAGTAGTTGATTTACCGGTTTCAACAGGAATAATGGAGGGAAACTCGTTAAGTGTTGGCAAATCATCAACTTCCTCAACATATACCAAGAAAGTCTCTATCCAAGAATTTGATGATTCATCAGAAACAGTCACTGTGATTGTGGTGACACCAAATGTTTCAGGCATCAAAACCAGCTTTATATCTTCTTGAACTATGCTGGCAGAAACCAATGACTCATCTGCAACTGATAAGCTAACAGATAGGTTTTGGTTTGAAGTTCTATCATCTTGACAGGCATTCAAGAATGGAACCAATAATCCTGGTCCATCCTCAACAAAATATTGTGGGCCAATAGTCTGACAAACTGGGTCTTCATCCCATTGAACCTCAAAGCCGCCAGAAACAGAAATAGAAGAAATCTCTAGTAAAGTGGTGCTAGATTGGCCGCTGGAATCCCAATTAAACCATGCTTGAATTTTTACTGTCAAGTCATTAATTCCAGAACTCATATATTGGCCAATTGAGATATTTACCGTAAAATTACCCAATTGGTTAATCGACTGAAAAGTTGCTTCTTGGTCGTTGATAAATACTTTCCAACGAGAATAATCGGTTGCAAGCCCGTCAATTGAGCCAAATATCTTACCGGTTAAGGAAATTTTAGGGTCGTTATAATCCAAAGATATTGTTTCTAAACAAGTACTGGATGTAGAAACTTTAATTTTAAGATAATTGGTATCAACCAGATTATTTGATTGTACTGAATAATATTCAGAAAAACTTTGTCCATCATTTGAGTATGAAACCTCGACCAACAAATCACTGTTTTCATCACCAGAATGAGTGTAATGAATGCGACCTATTGTTTGCCCTGGCTCTGATGCAATAATTGGACTAATCCATGTACCAAATACTCCATCATTAACTGGTTTTATGCCACATTCTGAAACTTGTAAATTAGTAAAATCTCCGTCTTCTAATGATACATCAATTATTGGCATCATGAAATTCATGGATGTAGATTCGACCGAAGCCCACTCGGTACCATACCAAGGATACTTTACAATGACAGCAATGCCAACTGCATCAACATCAAGTTGTGTATCATCAGTACCACCTAGTGAAACATAATCTAAAGTAAATATAATGTCAGTAAAATCATCCCATGTCCATGATGATAATTGCGAAACATTTTGCTGCCAAATGCTACCATTCATGTAATCAATTGCCGACTGTGTGTTGACATATGTTGCTAATTCTTCATAATTACCGCCGTAATTCATAGTAATTCTAACTTGATCTTGTTGTAAAGCGCCAGGAATATGAAAAGACATGATTATACTAACACCAACTATCTCATACTCTTCATGTGATGATGTATCAAAATCTGTCACTTGAATTACCGGACCATTAGTAGTGGAATATTGTTGGTCTGCTGAACCAGTTGCGAGTGTAGAATCTGTGGGCGAGGTTGAAGACCACATAGTTACAGTTTGGAAATTATCTGGTCGTGAATGTTGTATAGTTATCCTGTTATCTTCCACCATCGATTCAGTGTATAGGGCATTATCGTTGGTAAAGGTAATACTATCATCCATGAGCCAATTATCATTAGAAGATATTTGACCCTGTGGAAATATATCTACTTCCTCTGTAGAATGTACACTCCTTGCTGCAGCCTCTATGATACTTGAACACATCAAAAGGATTAGTACTGTCAAAACTGGAATTCTTGCCGCACCGTCCGCCATGCTCTTTGCAGATTCTATTTTACTATTGAATGCAAGGGTGACTAGTGTTAAATTATCACCATATATCAATCATTATTAGTAATCGGATTATTGAAATACCATACTAATTACGCTAAACTAACCTAGATGGCTGTGGTGGTGTAGGGGTTAGCACGGGGGATTGTGGTTCCCCCAGCCCGGGTTCAATTCCCGGCCACGGCCCCATAGTTTTAATCAAGTGCTTTTTTATCTATAGAATGGCCCATTCGGTCTGCTTTAGTCTCTAGGTATGAGCGATTTTTATCCCCGACTCCGACGACTAGAGGAACATTATCAACTACGTTGATTCCATAAGATCTTAATTGCTCTGATTTATTTGGATTATTCGAAAGTAAGGATACTTTGGAAATTCCGAGATTAGCCAGCATATTAGCAGCTATTTGGTAATCTCTTGCATCACCCGGATAACCTAACATAAGATTTGCATCTAGAGTATCTGCTCCCTTATCTTGGAGATGGTATGCTTGAATTTTAGCGTGCAGTCCAATACCTCTACCTTCCTGTCGCAAGTATAGCAAACATCCCCATCCTCTTTCGACAATTGCATCCAGTGCTGCGTGTAACTGTGGCCCACAATCACACCTCAAACTACCAAATGCGTCACCTGTGAGACACTCTGAATGAACCCTTATCAAAACTGGATCTGGGCCTTTCATATCACCTAAGGTCAGTGCAACATGATCAAAACCCGTGGAATCTTCGTGAAAAACTCTGATGGAAAAATCACCAAAGGTTGTCGGTAAATTTGCTTGGCTAGGAATCTCTCCTCCAGTAACCTTGACTTCCCTTATTTCGCTCATTTTGAAACCTCTATGATAAATGTGAATTCTCCTGATGAATTGATTAAGTCGTGTAAAATATGGTCAGTACGTCCTAAGTACATTGGAATATCGTGAAGTGTTTCGGGGTCATCAGCAATAACTTGCATAACATCACCAGACTTTAGTTGCTCTAGACCTTTCTTCATTTCATGTAACGGCACTGGGCAATAAAAACCCAAGACATCGAGATGATGGGTCACTTTTGTAGACACCTCGTTGCTAGACATAATCGTGTCAGTTTCACCCAAACGCTGTTGGTATACAAACCATGCGTTTTTCGATAACTACTCATACCGCATATTGATGAATAGTGACTTACAGGCATGATTATGACCAAGTCCACTGCTAAGTTGGGGGATAAGCAAGATTTGTCTTGGTCAGAAGTTTTGAGTTTGTCCAAAACCTACTTGAAAATCCCACTTGCGCTACTATTTGTCGAAGCTATTTATTGGTTCATTACTCAACCATCTAATACATTAGTTCCAATTCAAATCACTGAGGCGTGGATATGGAGCGGTATAACAAACATCATTTATGGTGAAGGAACCGCAACACTGACTACTAATAATGGTTGGATGACGCAAGTTAATTTATCGAATGAAAATTTCCCCGGAGTGTTAAACACTGTGGCATTATATGTCTCAGATGAGTGTGCAGGCATACATGAAATGATCTTTATTTCAACACTGATAATCATGACTGATGGTGTTTCTCAGAAATTAAAATTGCGTTCCATAGTCGTAATGTGTTCAATTGTATACGTACTAAACATCGTGAGGTTAGTGGCATTTTACCCCATAGCGGCAGATGCATGTGCTATTGACCCAAATAACCCTGCATGCCTAAATTCAATGTGGCAATTTCATGAAACAGTTTACACTTGGGGGTTCTTGTTGGTCTTAGTGCTAATGTGGCTTGTGTGGTTTTGGAAAGTTGGAGGTCCTGCAAGAGCAATTAAATCATCGGGTGACAGAGATAAATATCGTATTTTCATAAGAAAATCTTGGAACAAAATTAATTTTGTAGTATTAGGATTTGTATTAATTATGTTAGCAGCGTCTGCATACTCAGTTACCACTAATGAACAAGCAATGGACGCAAAAGAAACGCTAGACTTTTGTTCCTATTCTAGTATATCTACCAATCAATGCATCGCTGCCCAAAATACCTGGGACAATGCGATAAATACTGCATGGTCACTAGCTGGCATTGGATTACTGATTGGTGCTGTTACCGTTGTTCAAATAGAAAAACGTAACATTCACGGGCACTGGCCTTCAGAAATAATTGAAAGCGAGTAATCAAATCACAGCAGTAAGTTTTTCTCCTGAGAATTCATACTTTTCAAAGGCCTTCATAGCCAATGATACCTTTGAAGAGTGGACACTGACTAATGCATAGTTTTCTACCAACTTAATTTGACCAATGGCTAATTCATCACAACGCATCTTTTCTGCTAGCCACATTGAAATTTTTCGGCTAGATGAAGTAATACCATTGCTTGAGGTAATCTTGATTGGTACAAAGCCAAATACATCTGCGGTTTCAAGATAATCATCTTTGTATTGGATCGCATCCTTTGAGATACCATCGGCTAATTTAGGTACTTCAACTTCCTTAATATCAAGCCCGTATGTGGCGATAATTCTAGATAATTGACCTGAATCATTTTTCGAGACTAGGCTCCATGCTTGTCCTTCTCGACCAATCCTACCGGTTCTTCCGACTCGATGGATGAAACTGTCCATATCATCGGGAACATCATAATTAACCACTAAAGTGATACCATCTACATCTATACCTCTAGCAGCAACATCTGTTGCTATAATGGTGTTAATTTCTCCAGCTTTGAAAGTGTTCAGAATCTTTTCACGCTGATTTTGTGACAAATCTCCGTGCAGTCCTTTGACCTCAATTCCGGCTCTTGATAGTTTTTGCACTGATAAATCAACCATTCTTTTGGTATTACAAAATACAATTGTTTGATCGCTTTCACTCATATTGCCAAGTAATCTTGAAAGAGCCCAAAGTTTGTTTGCTCGCCCCACATTAATGCTAAACATTTCAATAGGCGGCACGTCTAATTCTTCAGTATTGGTTAAGACAAATTCTGGGTCTTCCATGAATTCGTATGCTGCATCAAGGATTTCTTGTGGAAAGGTAGCAGAAAATAGTAATGTCTGAGTTCTATTATTCATTCTCTCAATGACCCAATTTATATCTGGAAAGAAACCCATGTCAAGCATTCTATCTGCCTCATCTAAACAAAAAATAGAGGGCTTATCTAAATCAATATACTTTCTTTTAGTCATGTCCATTACACGACCAGGGGTTCCAACGATAATATCGACTCCATCACTTAATTGTCGAGCTTGTTTTTCCAAGTCTGTGCCACCATATACAGTGATAATGGTCAAACCTAAATCTCCTTGAATGGTATTCATTTCAATTGACACTTGGTTAGCTAATTCTCTAGTAGGTGCAAGAATCAAGGCTTGTAACTCACCTTTAGGTTGGCAGGCTTGGATTATTGGAATACCAAAAGCACCAGTTTTTCCTGAACCAGTTCGTGCTTGTCCAATCACATTGGAACCTTCTAGAGCCATTGGAATGGTGTCTTTTTGTACTTGAGTTGCCAATTCCCATCCAAGTTCAGTTAATCCTGAAATAATTGATTGGTTGATTGGCCAATTGTCAAATCTTTGTTTTGTGAACATTTTTTCACCTCCGCCCAGTTTATTTCATGGACCACCAGACGGCGGCGGCCCTCCATTTAATCAAAAGTTATCCTGCTCGGCTATTTCTTGTTGAAGAATACCCATCCAATACTTACGGGCATTCTCTCTATTCAAAGGTCGGCGAGTCTGACGAACATGCTCTAAGATGTATTGTCTAAATTTCAAAGACTTCGTTCTATTGACACCTTTTGGAGTAATTCCATCCCAAAGTCTGTCGAATTGTTCAGCCTTATCATTGAATTGTGTGTCACTCATAACTACACCTTATGCAGTTTGGCCAACAACGGCCCCTTCTTAACAATGCCGACACTAAATAACAGGCAATCAGTACTCATCATCGTCATAACCCATCATTTCATCTTGAGAGACACTACGATATAAACTCGAAACCTTAGGTTTGCTTGCATTTGATTCAGCAGGTTGTTGTTCTAGGTTTTCTTCAACCTTCTTATCGGGCAAAACAGGTTCTAAACCAATTCTTTTACCCGCGGCTTCAGCGACTTCACGATCTAATTTAGGGACTGCAGGAGCAGGGGCCAAGAAGCGGTTTTTAGTTGCTTCAGAACCCTCGAGAGAATCATCTGTTGCGAGTTGATTTAGTGATTTAATTAATTTCGAATCAGTTTCCGTCTTCAACAAGTCAATAGCAATACCACGCAGGACTTCCTCGCCGTACAGTATTGGTAACATATCAATACATGCCTTTCTAACATTCAGATCTCTTGATGAAGCACCTTTGAGAATCAATTCCTTTGCTCGCCCACTATCCTTGTCTAGTAATCTAATCGCTTTAACAGCACTAACTCTTACCTGCGAATCTGAGTCTGAAAGGGCTCTTTCAGCAAGTATTGTAGCAATTCTAGTATCAGCCTTTGCTAGCCTTGGAAGTGTTTTGGCTGCCGCTCGCCTAACAGATGGTTCGTTATCATTTAACGCCCATGAAATTAGGTCCCAACCAGCTGAACCACCTTTTGTCAAAATTTTCCCTAGTAACTTAGCCCCTCTAGTTCTTAACTCCACATCGGGTTCGAGGAATAATTCATCAATGTGGTCACAAGCAACCTCTGGCCAAGCCTCACAAAGCAAATCTAAGCCTTTAAATGCGGCTTTACTTCTATTTTTATTGGCTGACCTCAGTTCATTGTGAATAATTATATCGACACCTGATGGGAACACTGGAGCAGATACTGAGAGTGCTTCACTAGCAGATGTTCTTACTGCAATATCATCATCATCAAGCAAAACGGACAACCAATCAAACAGTTCATCAGATTTCTGAGTGGCAACCTCTGGAAGGGCTTTGAGTGAAGCGACACGAATTTGAGGTTCATCATCCTCAAGCCCTAGAAGTAGTGCTTTATGTGCTTCATTGGCTCTTGCACCCTTAATCCTAGTCAGTGCCATAATGCCATCTTTACGTGTCAAATGATATTCTTTAGAACGCCAAGGAATCTTACATTCTTCTATTTCTCCGATGGCCAAGGGAATGATATCTAGATCTGGAATTGCCATCCAAGGACCCTGCTCAGTTTCGATATACTGCTTCTTGGATTTGGACCGAGAAACATTGAGAGGTTTTCCCGTACGGGGGTCTCTTGCAATGTACTCTTTACTCACAACAACTCCCCTGCGACCTGTGCAAGGTGACTGTAGACATGAACCTGTTGATTAATTACTCCAATTATGAACAATTAGATTGAAAAGGTTTTGATTTGTGTGAAGGATGTGACCGATGAAGATTATGATGATATTCGCCGAGTCATAGCAATATGCTTCCGCGGCATATCAAAAATGTCAGATATAGACTTAGAACGTGTATTATCATTTGATATGGAATGGTTAAGCCCTGAACAATCTGAACAAGTTGTTAGTAAATTAATGGAAACTGGATGGCTAAAAGGCAATCGAGATGAGTTGAGCCCTAGTTTTGATACCAAAGGTATCTCGACACCAATTGGTTGGTTTCCTAGACCTTCTAGACTGATTTCACCGGCTGATTTTGGCGATTCGCCAAAAGTTGAAGTAAATCAATCAATTTCTCAAACTCCTACTGCAAAACCTAGTGTAAAAGTCGCCAACAAAGCGCTATCTGAAAACCAGTCAACTGATCCTAGGAGTAAGATGGCAGCCCGATTGAAGAAATATATTGCCCGTCAAACAAAGATTCCTGTAGCAGAAATTGAAAGAAGAGCGGAGCGTAAACAAAAAGCGCTTGGTTATGCCACTGTTTGGTTAGCTCTAGCCCTGGTTGCAAGAGAACAGAATCTAGCAATGGAGCAAATTATTACAGCTTTATCAAGCTAAATCATCGAGTTGAGGTTCAAATTCTTTCTCAATAACTTCTTCTTCTTTACTGCGTGCAGACAATTCCATGAGTACTGGTAATAATACCAACGCAAGTAGTAAGGAAAATACTACTGTGATTGCTGTTATTAGACCGAAATCTTGGATAATTGGCATCGGTGAAAATAGTAATACCATAAATCCTAATGATGTTGTTAATGCACTCATTATCAAAGCGACCCCTGTTGTGGATATCGAAGCTCTTAGTGCGTCCCAGTGATTGTTTCTACGCTTTAATTCAACTTCAAAACGTCGCCACATATGAATTGAATAATCGATACCTATACCCAATGTAAGAGCGGTTACCATTACAGTTAGTACATTCCATTTTAGTCCAATTGCCGCCATAGAACCAACCACCCAAAGAGACGCGATTCCGACAGGGAATAGAATAACTATGGCGGGCATAATCCTTCTAGTTAGTAAGAATAACACCAAAAAGGATACAGCAAGTGAAATTAATGTTGATTCGATTTGCGAGGATGATAATCCGTCTAAAACAGACTGAAGCATTGCTAAATCACCAGTTACGTACAAATTGGCATTATTAGCGAGGTTATACCTTAAGGTACCTGATTTATCCACATCCCCAAGCATGTTTTCAAATTCCTTGACTACCTTTTCTGACTCTGTAGATGTAGTTGCTTCGACTCTGATTTCATTTCTAAGATAAACTACTTCACCATCTTCCAAATAAACACTGTGACTTATTCTATCTGCCCATGTTTCCCCACTGAGGGCATCAGCAATTGTTTGGTTAGTTGACAATGAATCAAATGCGGCTGCTAGATTGCAAGGGAAGTCATAGTCCTTTACGTAGACACCACCATCCTGGAATACCTCTAAATTATGTACATCACCAAATGCTGAATCTCTTAGAACCGCATCCCGTAATATTACATAAGGACCCTCGTATGATGGAGATGGGAAGGTCCCATCCGTACCTACAACATCATGATTTGATTCTAAATCCCCATGTAACCCTCTTAATTCAGTTAGCAAATCAGCATCAGCGGTGATTTTATCATTACCATCAGATGGTTCGAATAGGACATAGATTAACTTCCAACCAGCACTATCATAATTATTAGACAAGTCATCTCTAACGTCCATTATTTCCATTTCTGGATCTACGAAATCTCCGAGATCAAAATTGGTCTCAAGTGATGCTGCACCAAATATAGAAGCACCTGAAAGAAATACTACTACTAGGAAAATACCAACTTGTTGTTTCTGCTGAACTTTCACTATGTTATTTGTTAAAGTTGGCATTGTGAAGGCACGGGATTCACTTGACCTCGGTTTACTGTTGAAGAATACATGGAGTGCGCCAACAACAACTGTTGAAGTGATAAATGCGCATACAACACCCATTGCTAAAGCAATACCAAAGGTTGTCAGCGGTGGGAGCGGAGAGATTATATTAGCCAAAAACGCTGCTACCGTGGTTATTACCGCAAGAGAAAGTGGGACTGATAATTTAGCACAAGCCCTAAGCCAGGATTCCGCTGGGTCTGGGTATTGTTCCCTTAGAGCACTATTGGCTCTTTGAAGATGTATGGCATAATCAATTCCAAGACCAAGAACCAAAGGTGCAACTGCCACCTCTAAAGCCGAAAATTCTACTCCAAACAGATTTAGTAAACCGTAGGTCCAAATCAATGCACATGACAATCCAACAAGCGGGAAGGTTACGTCACGTGCTGATCTAAACGTAAAAATTAGTAAGACTACTACCACTAACATAGCAAGCCCAACCAGCAAAGCCACGTTATCCAGTGTCCTACTATCGATATCATGTGACAATAAGTCTAGTGATACAACTCCATACTCAATAGATGATTCTGCTGAGATTCCATCTAGCAAGTTGCGAATTTCTACTTGTATTTCCTTTCTCTCTTCTTCACTTAATTCGGGGTCAATTTCCAAAACCCAAAGTGTCGAAGATGCTAAAGGAGTTCCATCCCCTTCACCTGAGGACAAATAGTCACAGGTTGGATTGATATTGAGGTCTTTATTGAGTAATGCAGACGAAGCATATGTTGCGGCTGAGAGAAATTGATCATCACTGGTAAGCCTGCATTCAACATCATCTGCCGCAATCAAGTCAATCAATTCATTCCAAGAACTAATATTGTCAAGTATCACGCCATCGGCTTCTTCATCTAACGCGGTTTGCAGAATACTTGGAGTAGTCGTCCAAACCACAACTGAGTTATCTGAATCTGTTGACAAATTTTCGATTGCTCTTAAATGAACATTCATTTGTTTGATGTTGTCTAAAGATAGGATGTTTTGTCCATCATCAGATGTTACATCAATAAACATCGGCCGGGTCTCATTTGGAAAGTTCTCGTGAATTCGTTCGTGAGCAGTTTTTGCTTCAGACTCTGGAGTAAAGGCATCTAAATCGGTGTTAAAGCTCGGCGGCGAGGTTGCTAAGTTACCTAATAGTACAACTGTGATAAGCAAAGTACCAATAATTATGGGGGCAGAAAGTTTTCTGAATCTGCCAGCAAAATCAGCCATGGACTCCTCAAGTTTCATGGTGTCCATATGGTGTCCACAGAGATTAGGTAAAAAAGCAAGGCGGTTGTTAGATTATTAAAAGGCTTAAAATCGGGGATTCTTATGGGACAAGGTTCAAAACAAGATGGCTTTTCGGATGGGTGTTCGTCATGCCAGTTAAGGTACTTATCAAGGAAAAAAATGAGCTAAGACTGAGAGTTGTCGGTGAAAGCCACACCAGTTTGCAAATGCTTAGAGAGCGATTAAACAAACACAAAGACATCGAGTATGCAAACTACTTCCCTGGACACCCTGAATTGGATGATCCAGAATTCTACATTAGAACTGCATCAAAGAAGGCTGCAGATAAAGTTTTGAACGATTTAGTTAGTTCTATCGCTAAAGAATTTTCTGATGCAAAGCTTTGAAGGCGATATAAATGACTAGTTTAGATCCTGTGGCTAAAGCCATAGGACTGGAAGGATTTGCTACTAAATCTAATGGCATAGGCGGAGTTCTAAAGGCTCGTGTTTCCGATTTTAGAGTCGATGAAGTGGCCACACCTATTACCTATGATTCGCGTGGCAGATTTACTGTTGCAAGAGTAACACTGACCAATTGGGAAACCAACAAATTTTGTAATAATTTATCAAAGCGCTTAGGAATTTCAAGAAATCGAATATTTTTTGCTGGAACAAAAGACAAAAGAGCAATAACTCAACAAATATTCATAATAGACTCAATACAAAACAAAGTCGCTCAAGTTGAGATTCCTGATGTTGAGATTGAGATTTTAGGTAGAACCCATCAAAAAATAGGTTTTGGTAACCACCGTGGAAATAGATTTACTATTGTTGTTAGAGGATGTTGCCACCAAGATGGAACGCCTATGAGTGAGCAAGAAGCAATGGAAGAAGTTGAAAATATAAGGAGTAAATTAATTGATTCTGTTGGTGATGGATTATTTCCCAATTGGATTGGTCCGCAACGATTTGGATCTGGAAGGCCAGTTACTGCAGAAGTTGGAAAGCATGTATTAAATGGTGATTTTAAACAGGCAACTCTAACTTATCTGTCAATGGAAGGATATGAAGAAAATACTGAAGTCGCTGATTTTAGAGCCTACATTAGAGAGAATGGTGCGGTAAAAGAGGCGATAGATTTGGCCCCGAAATGGCTTGGTTTTGAAAGAAGAATGCTTGAACACCTAATTGACAACCCTGATGATTACCTTGGGGCTTTTAGAAAATTACCTAACAACCTTCAATTGATGACGATTCACGCTGCTCAGTCTATTATTTTCAATAAATCACTACACCATAGAATAACTGCTGGATTACCAATTTCATCACCAGTTGCTGGCGATTTAGTAGGTAGGGTTGATGAAAAAGGCCAACTAGATGTTGCCAGTTGTGTTACCGTTGATGATCGCACTTTACCTAGAATCACTAGAAATTGCCAATTGGGCAGGTTAGTTACCACCGGCCCATTACCTGGCAGTGAAATCTACACTTCATCAGGAGAAAGTGGAGAGATAGAACTTGGAGCGATTACCGATTATGGACTGAATCAAATCGATTGGCAAGTCGATGAAATACCACGTTTATCATCAAAGGGCACACGAAGGGCTTTAGTAACAAGTTACCAAGAATTATTCGTTGATGTTGTACCTATTGCCCTAGACGAATCATTGGGAGAAAAATGGCAACAGGGGCCAAAGGAAAATAGTAGATGGCATCCGGAAGGAGCTTGTTTGAGATTTCGATTCACATTATCCTCAGGAAGTTATGCCACAACGCTACTAAGAGAATTTATGCAATGTCCGTTGAATCAGTTGTGATCAAATAAGACCCATTGAAAGAACTTCTATTTCACCGACGCCTGGTTTTGCAGACATCAAAGCTTCAAATTCATCAGTAAGTCCTGGACCATCATTCATAACAACATGAACTTGAACGAATTTAAGCCCAAACGCTAGAGGCTTAACTTCTACTTGTTGGACATCATAAACATCGTTGGCTAAGCCTTTGATGTAATCTGCTATGTCTTCAGGATTTACATCCTCTACATCTGAATCTGGATTTAATTTGTAAGTCATTACTACTAGTCCCATAGTATCACCTCAGGGTCCTTGATATCCGCATTGTGTGCAGTTGTATAGAACACCTTGATTTCTGCACCGAGGACTTCTACCGATTGATTCTTCATTACAGCCAGGGCAGGGGAATGATGTAGACCCTTCCTCGACTAACGGAACTCCAGATGATGTACAATTTACTGCTTTCTCACTCATGAATATGCCTCAGGAACAAACTTGCCCACGACCTTCCCTTCTTTATCCTTGCGTGAGATTACAAAATATAAATTCACTACAAATTAGTAGATTTATCTGTCAATTATTCTCAATTTACCCGTTGAACCAGTGCTGACAACTAACTCCCCGTCACGCATTTGACACCAACCTGATTCGATTCTAACGATGTCCCCAATTCTAATTTGATCTATTTGTTCATTCCACAATATCAAACCAACAAGTCCAGTTTCATCCCTGCCACAAGCAGCGGCAACAGGACCGGTGTAAGATTCGGAATAAATTAGTCTACGTGGGTATATTCTTAGCATAATTAGATCTAATTGGCGAACTGGCCTGTTGGGTCTTAGATCAGCAACAAATTGTCGCCCTTTTTTGTACACTTTAGGTTTGGTAATTGGTTTGTTATTCTTCTTCATAAACCGAACATTGTCATTAATGTTGATAAATCAATTGGGAGACTTTTTCTTGCGTATTTTGAATGACGAATATACTTCAGTTTCAACTTCATTTGATGGCGGATTTAATTTTTTGTCCAATAATTCTTCATAGGTTTTTCTTACGACAGTCGTACCACGTTTCCAAGGCATATGATTGCGACAAACTAAGTATACTTCTGAAGAAGAATTTCTCGATGCCATTGGGGAGAATCTTCGAACTTCAGAAAAATATGGTTTTATTGCCTCTATCAATTCTTCAATTCCCACTCCTTGGAATATTTTTGTCGTAAACCAACCACCGTAGCCCAATAAATCTAGGGAAAAATCAAGGACATCAGCAACTAAAGTCATAGCAACTGCTTGATCTACATCCCAATTACCAGTAATATCCGGAGATATATCGGAAACTATTGTATTGATCACCCTGCCATCTAACTCTGAAAGAATTCTTTGTTGAGTAGATTCTTCGGTAATATCTCCAACTAATAACAACGCACCTTCAACAGGCTGACATGGTTCCAAATCAATACCGATTACTGTACCCTCATCACCGACTAATTCAACTGCTACTTGTGCCCATCCACCTGGATGGCATCCGACGTCCAGCACTACATCACCTTCTCTGATAAGTTTGAACTTTTCTTGAATTTGTAGTAACTTAAATGCTGACCTAGCACGATAACCACTGGCCTTTGCTTGACGCCTCCAAGAATCTCTTTTGTGATTCTCAATCCAGTGGTCTGCCATAATTCCCCTCGGCTACGGCTCAACTATCTCACAAATGAACTTAGCCTACACAACAGAACATATAATGAAAGAGGAAGACCTTCTACGGTGAGTCAAGGAGCAGGAACTATGTTTAACCAACGCATGGCTTTGACAGTTCTTATCACAGTTCTAATCACGCTATCCATGCAGAGTTCAAACGTTAC
>DUJK01000106.1 GCA_013329925.1 Candidatus Poseidoniaceae archaeon | reverse complement strand
TGGGAAAACGATTCACCAGATTGGGATGATATTATTGAAACACTGCCAAGAGGAGAGTTAAGGGATTTTTTGCTGGCAGTAAAAAATGATCAAGTAAAAATCGCAGTCAAACCTCAAAATGTAGATAAATTACCTAAAAGAATTCACGGAACGGTCAGAAGTCTATTGTCTAAAGTAGATGAGAGGAAAATCTTTGACGAAGTAACTAAACAACTAGGATTAAACCAATTACTCGACAGAGAAATACAACAACTTTCAGGCGGAGAGTTACAACGTATGGCGATATGTGCTACATTAATGAGGGAAGCAGATGTTTATTTCTTTGATGAACCATCCTCATACCTAGATATCTATCAAAGAATGAAGATAGTAAAAATAATCCAAAAGTTATCTGAAACTAAACGTGTCATAGTTATTGAACACGACTTAGCAGTATTGGATGTACTAGCAGACTTGGTTCATATCGTGTATGGTAAAAAAGGTGCATTTGGAGTATTTACTCCAGCTAGAACAACAAGACAAGCGATCAACGCGTATCTCGATGGATTTTTAACCGAGCAAAATGTAAGAATAAGGAGTAAACCGATAAAATTCCTTACTCATCGTGATAGAAACACTGGTGTTGGTAGTAAGATTGTATCATGGTCTAACCTCAAAAAAACCCTTGGCGAATTTACCCTAGAAACTCAAGAAGGTTCAGTCCACAGAGGTGAAGTTGTCGGGGTAGTTGGCCCAAACGGAACAGGTAAGTCAACAATGATGAAAATCCTAGCAGGCTTGCTAGAATATGAGGATGGGTGGGTAGACCAAAATCCGAAAATATCTTACAAGCCCCAACATATAGACGTCGACATCGATTGTAGTGTTCAACTATGGCTTGATAGTGAAATTGGTGCCAGGTGGAGAAGTGGCGAATTCAATGTAAATGTAATCAAGGCCTTAGGGGTAGACAAATTACTTCCTAAAAGAGTAAAGAAATTATCTGGTGGAGAAAGACAAGCAGTCTCTATTGCAATCTGTCTTGGCCGAGATGCAGACCTATATTTGCTCGATGAGCCATCAGCTCACCTTGATGCAAATGCTAGAATGGAAGCGGCAAAGGCGATAAGAAAGACCATGGAATCTAACGAAAAGTCAGCCTTTGTTATCGATCACGATGTATATTTTATTGACATTCTAAGTGATTCATTGTTAGTCTTTGATGGGCTTGGTGGCACTCATGGAATTGCCAAAGGCCCATTCCCACTCCGTGAAGGTATGAATCGATTCTTAGAGAACGTAAATATTACTTTCAGAAGAGACCATGACTCCAAGCGCCCAAGAATAAATAAGCCAGATAGTAGGAAAGACAGGGAGCAACAATCTTCTGGAGACTTCTACTCATTTGATTCATGAAAGTTGATTGTTATGCCTTTTGGAACACCACCTTCCGGCGGACCACTAAGCCGAACTAGGACTCGGCTTTCAGCATCATCATTGACTAAATATTTACGTTGTCCAAAACAATTTTTTCTAGGTAATAAGTTAGGATTATCTAGCCCCAAGTCAATATATCAAGTACTGGGTATTGCACTTGAGGATTCAATCTGTTCAATACTAATGAGTAGGCCAGTTAGTATAAACTCACTAGAAGGACTGAGGGAATGGTGCTACAATTTAGCAGATGAGGAGGCGAAGCATTGCTTCCAATTAGGTAAAGAAAATTGGGACTCAACCATATGGCAAAATACTGAACAAAGCTGGGAGGATGTGGACGTTGAGGAATTAGCTAGAAAAATAAAGAATGGTTTGTCGCTATTTTTGGAGGAAGTTGAAAACTGCTACAATTCTAACGGTGGACCATACCTTGAACAATTTAGGAAAGGCGAATCGCCCTTTAGAATACCCAGCCCTGCTTGGGGCGAAGAACCAGTTTTCCCGATTGCAGATAAAGTAAGGAATTTTGGTATGAGATCATGGTCAAAAGATGAGACTATTACTTGGAAAAAGGGTGGCCAACCAGTTACCTGGGATGAGGCATGGGAAATCGCTAGGCCTTGGGTTAAAGACCCTAGGGTTCACCAACCGCAAAGACTGTTCCATCCGGATGGCTGGGCTGCTGGAGAACTAGATTTGGTATTAAGGTGGGATGGTAATATAAGATTAATCGATATTAAATCAGGTAACCCTTCTTCCAAATTTGCAGAGTCATTAATCCATCAACTGAATTTTTATGCTTGGCTTTGGCATGAAACTCATGAAAAACAAATTGTTGACGGCATTGAAGGTTGGTATCTCGATAACTCTGTAAGGACTCAATATGAGGTGCCAAGCAATTTAGAGATGGCAAAGTTGGGCAAGAAGTATAAGAAAATTCATAGAGAAATGCTTGATTTAGGAGAAGGTCCAGTCAAGTTTCCAGATGATTATCCTGAGCCATGTAAGAAATCAGCTGGATGTTTTTGGTGTTCCTTTGGCGAAAAAGATCTCGAACAAGAATCTGATTTCCTGACAAATCTAGAACAAATTGAGGTTAAGATTTCGCCGCCAAGCCAAAAAATTGGAGAGATACAATCCAGAATTAATGTGAAAGGAAGATTTACCGGACAATGGGGACCTTTGCCAAATCATTACTCAGAACCTGTATTAGGGGCGATGGTGAGCGTTTCAGGGACCCAAATTACCGTTGAAGAGAGCGAGCCTAATTCATTCCCTAAACTACATGACTATTCAGATGGTGAAGTGATGATAACTAATGCTCTTCCTGGGGTGTGGCGCGGTAATTCTAGATTATACTTAGATCACAAAAGCGAGATTATATCACTCAAAGAAGATAATATAGAATCAACTAATAATCTTGAATTAACTAGAATTGGTTTGATGCGAACAAGGGCTAACGTCGAAGGAGTAGTTATTTCTATAGCCAAAAGAAATGGAGTTAGATTAGATGAAAAGCCCTGGGCTATGGTTAATTTGCACATATGGGATGGATCACATGTGGCTGAAGTAGTGGCATTTGGTTCAAGTATCACGAATCAAATAACAGAATTATCTCCTTTAGACCGAATTAAGATTGTCAGTGCTGAGTTAGGCTGGAGATCAAGTCTACCACAACTTAGAATAGATCAAAGGTCAACCAGACTAACAAAAATAGATTGACGGTAGCATTGAAATGGGTAGAACCTTAATTCGATAATATGCCGGTATCGGATGTGGTTTTGGAGGACGATTCAGTCGGTCCATACGACCGGTTATCATCAAGTCAAGTTAACACTTACCGGTCTTGTAAGAGAATGTGGTTTTATGAAAAAGTATTGAAATTAAAGATTCTCCAAATACCAGTTTTGTATGTCGGAAGGGCTGTCGAAGAGGCAATCTGTAGAACTTTGAAAGAATCACCTTCTCTAATGTTAAAAACCGCTTCTGAATTGACGCTATCAAATATTCCCATTGATGAAAATGGTAAACCATCAAGAGACCCATCAGCAAAATGGCCAGCTAATCGAATAATACCACTGCCCATAGACAAGCGCCCAACAAGTATTGCAGAATTAGAAAATTGGGCTTTAGCAAGGTTAGAAATCCACTTGCCAACAGCTCTAGAAAATGCTCGAAAGGACTGGGCCAGGCAGGAGAGGAAATCAGGAGATTGGTCTGAGGTAAAATATGATTACTGTTTAGAAATGTGCCTAAACGGTATTCGATTCCATCTAGATGAAGTCAATCATTGTTACAACACAATTGATGATGCCACATTAACTGATTGGCGAGAAGGTAAACGTCACCATTGGCCTGCGCCAGATGGTTATGGCTACCATCTAGTTGGCAAACACTCACTTTCTGTTACCGGGCCAGTCTCTATTGCTGAGGCTTGGGAGATCGCTAGACCGTGGTTTGTTGAACCAGAATCTGAGAATTTTAGTATGAATGCTATTCATCCAGATTATTGGTTCCAAGGCGAATATGATATTGTGTATCGTTGGGATGGAAATATCAAAATTGTCGATATCAAAGCAAGCAAAGGTATTGGAGATAGGTCTGGAGATTACGTTTCACAATTACAAATGTATGCAATGTTATGGTGGGTTACTCATGAAAAGCAAGAGACTATCAATGATTTAGAAATATGGTACCTAGGGGCTAATGTTAAGAAATCTGTACCAAACCCTAGTATCAATGAAATGTCCGAAATGGAAAGTGAATTAAATCAATTATATAATGAGATAAAGTTGGAAAAACCCTCTATAGAAAAATGTCCGGCAAGCCCTATGCCGTTAAGAGGATTTAGTGAAGGGGGAGTTTCAATAACTGCTCCAGAGGACATGGTTAGATGTGACCGTTGTGATTGGCAATCAATATGTCCAGGTGGTGGCGGCAATGAATATTCTTTGATTGAGAATGAATTTTATATTCCAGGTTTAGTAAGTCAAGTAAATACTGTTGACATTAAAGATTTGAATGTTCGATTCAATTTAGCGGTTGAAATCGATTCTATAATTTATCCAGATGATAAAACACCAGAAATGAAAGTGTCGCAAAATAATAATCACGCAAGAGTTGATATTTTGGCGTCAAAAAGTCAATCAGGAAAGTCAACATATCCCCAATCGCTAACTAAGGGTCAAAAGGTATACCTAAAAAATGTAATAGTGACTTCGAATTTCAAAGGAGAATTAACTATCAAAGTAGATCCACTGGCAGAGATTCTTGTTTCAGGGGTAGGGCTTAATTTACAATCACTATTAGATTTTAGAGCTCGATGGAATATTGCTGGTATGGTTGCTTACAAATATGAACGCAGGGGCATTGGTAGAACCGGTAGAGAGTGGCATCGAAAAGGCATGGTAATTCTTAATAAAAATAATTCAATCAAAGTATCTGGATGGGCCAATGATTGGGGTCATCAATATGAAATGGCAGAAGAGGGATCTTATGTGTTGTTAGCTAATATTGAATTAGACGCATGGGCTAATCAGATCAACGGGCAGATTGGCAGAAATTCTAGGGCCCATTTGCTTCGCTAAATTAGCCACCTGATGAGACAGTGGTTACGAGTAATTCAATATCCTCACTCAACATTGTTGATAACGGTATAATTTGATCCTGATAACTTACAATAACAGTCGATGGTAAGATATTACATTGAAGTAATGCATCTCGAAGTTTTACTGTATTATCTGATTGGTAGGTTTGATCTACATCCCGTCCATAGAACTTAATCAACATGGTTCTGCGATGAGCATCATGCTTATGACTGTGGCGCAAAAGGCGCAGATGAGCCGAGATCGCATAGCCCGGTATTGCGGTGGATTCGAAATCCACTGTCGTAAGACGCGGGGGTTCAAATCCCTCTCTCGGCGCCATTACATGTAGAATGCATCATGGGATTCCGTCATTTCTGATACCAAGTCATGACTAGAATTTGGTGATATTTGTTTTAGTTTAGTAAGGAGTTTTTCATTTGCATCTTGTGGTATTACCAGATTTAAGTTAAACCATCTATCAATTGACGTCAATAAATTTTGAGAAGCAGTTATGTCACCACTCGCCCCAACAGTAGTAGCTATTGCGCATGCCGTATTTATTCCAAATACCGGTCCTAGAGATGCCAGTAAAGCCGCCATTCCAATAGCCCCAGAACTTGGTTCATCACGTCTAACATTTGCTCCTTTAGATTCTAAATCTATACGGTATTCCGGGCTACTAGGGACAATGAATATTTCTTTTCTAGTTGCTTCATCGACCATTCCAGCAAGCACAATTGAATCCGCAATGTTTTGATTTTTGAGTAGAGATAGGATTTCTCTAGCCATAATCCCTTGATTTTGTGGTTCAAGGGGTTGAGAGTTACCAGTTATGGTAGTGATATAATCTCCTTTGGGAAGTTTGATATTTCTAACAGTTAGGTGTGGAGGGGAAAGTAAACCATCATCATCAAGAGTAGCAAGCGGGGGTAGTGCTGTATGATGTAATCTTGCTACCTCGACAGCATCATTTGTTTCATTTAGTGCATCAACGGCAGCCTTACCAATATTTCCTACCCCTGGCAGAGCAATTAGACAAAGTCTTGAATTATTCATATCAGAGTGTCCGTTACGCCACTCTACCAATAAACTCATGAAAATAAAATGCTATCAAGACGAGGTATAATGTTTGACATTGTAAGTAGTCAAAAACCTCTATTTATTGAGGTAATTTTTGATGCGGTTATTCTTCTTCGAGAATTTGTAATCGCATCTCATCAAGAGATTCTAATTCTGGTAGTGCTGCAGTCCATTCGGGAGATTCTACATTGTACATTTTTCGACGGATGTTTGCTCTTTGATCCTCAGGTGACCATTTCAGTGGAGCGGCTGCATTTGCTGCTGACCCACACTTAGGGCAAATTCTTTCTAAAGTCCAATCTTGGCAATGTGTGCATTGTTGCAATAATTGTCTTGCCATGGCTGTCCCTAGTCGTGATTGTTTATCACTGACTCGGTGTTAATCACGATAACATACCACTTGTCCATCATTTTCTTCAATTATGGATACGACTGATTTGGATACTTCAAGCCACAAATCTTCAGCAGTTTTGAAATCCGGAGCTTTCAGAACCATTCGGTATTCTGGAGCTCCATCATAATAACACATCACCGAAATTTCATCTTTTTCAGAAGAATACTTTTCCGCAGACAATAAAGCCTCTCTGATAACCTCAACTCCATTTTCAGAATTCAC
>DUJK01000068.1 GCA_013329925.1 Candidatus Poseidoniaceae archaeon | reverse complement strand
GCTAAAGCAATTTCTCTGATAAATTTTGGATTTGCCTCCTGCTCTATACCTTGAAATAACATCACAGCTGTATTAGTACCTAACAATGCAGCCATTATTGTCCACCGCTTGTCTTGAGACGATGTTCTACTTTCAACATTGACAGACTCATCGGACATTAAGTGCCAGTTTATCAATAAGGGTTTCAATATTTTGGCATGATAGTAAGGTGGGATAACTTTTGATAGGTGTTTTACTATTTTCGAAGCGAATTAAAATGAAATCTAATCGAAATGTTATAGGATGTTGTCCAAGACCCCTAACCATGGCATTCTGTCCACTAGATTACCGGTACGGGTCGCAAGAATTCAAACATATATGGTCTGAACTTGGCAGACATGAACGACAATTAGAAGTTGAGAGAGCATTAATTTGGGCCCATATGCAACTAGGAAGAGTTTCCAAGGAAGACTATGAGGCTGTTGCAGCAATTTCTAATCCAACATCAGTTACTAAAGAGCGGGTGTCAGAAATCGAAGCGGAAACTAGACACGACATTATGGCATTGACCAAAGCCATGGCAGAGGCTGCTGGTGATGCTGGTTGGTGTATTCATTTAGGAGCCACTTCTAATGATATCGTGGATACTGCTGTAGGACTACAGTTGAGAGACAGCATGATTATGTTACGGGCAAGAATATGTGGACTCATCAGCATTTGTGCAGAAGTTGCCGAGCGAGAAAGGGACACCGTAATGCTAGGTAGAACCCATGGTCAAGCGGCAGTTCCCATTACTTTTGGACTGAAAGCCGCAGTATGGCTGGATGAATTAAGAAGACAATTGATCAGACTTGATGAGAGAAGTCCAAGAATTGCTGTTGGCAAATTCCTGGGGGCTGTTGGAACCGGTGCAGCACAAGGTGTACATGCTAGAAAGTTGCAGGAATTGATTTTAACTCATTTAGGGCTTGGCGTACCACTGGCAACCACGCAAGTAGTTGGCCGAGATAGATATGTTGAATACATTTCATGGTTAGCCAATGTTGCAACCACATGTGAGAAGATTTTACAAGAAATACGTAACCTACAGCGCTCAGAAATCGCTGAGGCTGGTGAAGGATTTGACGTCGAGAAACAAGTTGGTTCATCAACTATGGCACACAAGAAAAACCCAATAAAATCTGAAAATGCCAGTGGACTTGCAAGAATAGTTCGTTCTATGATAATACCAACTTACGAAAATGCTCTTCTATGGCACGAAAGAGATTTGGCTAACTCATCTAGTGAAAGATTTACTCTCTCCCATGCTTCATCCCTATGTGATGACGTCATGGCCAAAACAACGGATGTTTTGAAGAATATGTGGGTTGATGCTGAGCGTTGTATGGAGAACATCAAATCACAGCGTGGACTAGTTATGGCTGAGAAGGTAATGATTGAATTAGTTGAACATGGAATAGCAAGGGATGAAGCTCATGAGATATTAAGAGCAGCGTCATTTGAAGCCGTCGAGAAAAAAATTGAGTTGATCGATATTTGTAGTAGAACACCTGCAATAGCTGCTGCATTTTCTGCTGAGGAATTAGAAGAAATGTTCGACCCAATGAATCACATTGGAGTTTCTGGAGAAATTGTTGACGAGTGTGTTCAATTAGCTAGAGAAGCCATCAAATGAATTTGAAAATTTGTTAATTTTATAATGTCCTCTACGGCCAAACCACTGCTTTTCCCCATCAATTTTTATCGACCCTGAAAAGTGAGGGCCATGGACAACTAGAGTTTCATATTCACCACCTTCACCGTCAACATTGAACCTAAACTTTTTTGATAACTGAATTAGTTTTTCCAAAGATTGTTCTGTTAAGATTTCACCCAACCATGATTCATCGAGTCCGTCGCATGCGACACTTGTGATGATTACTCCAAAACCGTGTTCCACTAATCCAGTAATGTGACCCAGTGAGGATTGATGCCAAAGAGGAGTATAGCTAATAATTCCTAATCGGTGACACATACGCTCTATTCGACTTTTTTGATAATCGGAACGCAGAGCGCCGCAAACTAACCCTTCAATTGACAAATTGCTTAGTGATTGTTCCAACTCATCGACTTCTAAATCTTCAATTCCTTGGGTTTTGACTGGCAGCCAAGTAGTATCGGATAATTTTGCTTGATGGCCGACTATTTCTGTCCCCGGAATTTGAAACATCATTGAATCTTTACCTTCAACAATCATTGTTACTAGGTGAGTAACCTCCCACCCCCGACAGGTTGCCCACCACCATGCTGCGGAAGAATCCTTACCACCTGATGAGAGAATTGCTACTCGCATATTACATTCCAGAAACTAACTACTGATGAAATTGATTATCTATTCGTAGAAGTTATATGGGTTGCAGAAAATGGATTAATACTTCGACTAGACACAGGGCTAAGTAACCCTCATGCTCATAAAGTGTCGCCTCGAGGATTAGACAGGTGAGAAGATGCAACCAAGTGGAAGAGGATATGATCATGGAATCACGACATTCAGCCCTGATGGAAGATTATTCCAAGTTGAATATGCAAGAGAATCAGTAAAACGTGGCACAACTACAGCGGGACTGAAATTCAAAGATGGTGTAGTTCTTGTTTGCGACAAAAGAATCATCAGCAGATTAATCATACCAGAATCTATCGAAAAAATGTTCAAAATTGACAACCATGTTGGTGTTGCAACATCAGGATTGATGGCAGATGCAAGACAACTCGTAGCGCGCTCAAGAGTTGAGGCTCAAATCAACAGAATCACCTACGGCGCAACAGTTCCTGTTGACGTACTGGTGAAGAAAATCTGTGATTTTAAGCAATCATTTACTCAATATGGTGGTTCAAGACCATTTGGAACCGCATTGTTAATCGGCGGTGTTGATGATAACGGAATCCACCTGTTTGAAACAGATCCAAGTGGAGCATATCAATCATATCATGCAGGGGCAATTGGAAGCGGAAGAAATACGGTAATCGAATACTTCGAAAAGAACTGGAAAGATAACTTAACGCTAAATGCTGCTATGAAATTAGGCCTAGAAGCATTGAGAAATGCCAATGATGCAGAACTAAATCGTGACGCAGTAGAAGTAGCAGTTATTGATTCATCTGGCTACAGATTCCTAGACCGCGATGATGTCAACAAGCAGATTGACCGCTTGAAACCCCTTGAAGAATAACCGTCAAGATGAAGGGGCACCTTCCACATGGACTACATGAGGGAGACACATGGTCAGCTTAGATAACTCAGTGCTTGCAAGAATGGAAAAAGGTGGTAAGCGCTATGAATTACTGGTTGACCCTGAAATGGTCGACGATTTCAAAAATGATCCTGACTCAGTTAATATCGATGATTTTCTAGCCATGGATGAAGTATTCCACGACGCAAGGGGCGGAGAAAGGCCCACCGAAGAAGCAATAGAGAACACCTTTGGAACTCAAGATATTTTGGAAATTGCTAAGATAGTTCTACACAAAGGCAGTATCCAATTAACTACTAATCAGCGCAAAGCAATTGTAGAAAAAATGCGGCAGAAAATCATTCACCACATACATAGCCAAGCTGTTGATCCAAAAACAAAAAGTCCACATCCAGTCACTAGAATTGAATTGGCACTAGAAGAATCACGCTATTCTGTAGACCCATTTAAAAAGTTGGAACTACAGATTAAAGATGCTGTTGATAAATTAAAGGTTCTAATCCCGTTATCTTTTGAGACAATGAGGCTTGCTTTCAAAGTGCCCGGTTCAGGTTATGGTGGTGCAATGAGGATTCTGCGTAATTATCACGTCAAAGATGGTTGGCTAGAAGATGGAACGTGGGCCTGTGTAATCGAAATACCTGCTGGAATGAAAGGAGAAATTATTGGTCAAATAATGAAAGTCTCTTCACAAACTGAAGTTAAAGAAATGTGATATTACCTACTACTCTCCAAGGGTTGAGTTTATCATGGGTTGGCCAGTCGCCGGTTTGGAGAGAAAGAAATGTCCCAAGGTCTTAGCGGCGCCGAGCAGCGCCTAGTGACCCCGGGAATGACCATTGGGTCATTGACCGGGATGCGTGTCGGAAGTGGCGCAATCGTCCACAACGACGAAATTATAGCAACTAAACTCGGTTGGGTCCGAGAAAATAACGGAACCATATCCGTCGACCCAATCAATAGTCCATACATACCGCGCTCAGGAGATTTAGTAATCGGCAATGTTGCTGAGGTTCGAAATAATCTATGGTTTATGGACATTAATGGTTCATTTCAAGGATTACTTCCTATGTCACTAGCGCCATGGAAAGTAGAATATGGTCAAGCAAGACAACATATGGATGTTGGAGACAGCTCTCTGGCTAGAGTTCAAGAAGTTGATGAATGCCACAATGTAGTATTGACTATGAAAGGCGTTGGCCTTAGAAGATTATCACAAGGGGCAGTAATTGATGTACCAGTAAACCACTTGGATAGAATCCGTGGTGAAGCGAATGCAAACTTAGACCGTATGAAAGACACCAGTGATTGTAGAATCATTGTTGGTGAAAATGGCAGAGTTTGGGTTGATGGAAATGAAAATGGCATCGACTGGGTAAGAGAAGCACTAGATATTGCAAAGCAACATGGACATAAATCTTCATTTGATTCTGCAATGAAAAAACACGAGAAAAAATTCAATAAAAAAGGTGATGCTTAATGGGCGGATACGGAGATGTACAATTATTACGAGAAGACGGACTAAGATTAGACGGTAGAAAGGTCGATGAGCTGCGGCCTGTTTCAATTCAAGCGGGAATTTTACCAGCAGCGGATGGTTCTGCAATGGTAACGCACGGACTAAACGTTGCAGTAGCAGCAGTTTATGGCCCAATGGAAGCACATCCAAGAAAAATCCAACGCCAAGATAGAGCTGTAATTGATGTTAGATACAATATGGCACCATTTTCAACCAGCGATAGAATTAGACCTGGATTTAATCGAAGATCAAGAGAAATTTCTAAAGTTACTGCTGAATCACTAGAATCTGTAGTTTTGGTCGAACGCTATCCACGTGCTAAAATCCGAGTAGAAATCGAGATATTAGCCGCTGAAGCAGGAACCAGATGTGCTGGTATAACCGCCGCTTCGGTAGCACTTGCTGATGCTGGAATCCCAATGCGTGACATGATTGTTGGTGTTGCATCTGGTAAAATAGAAGACACTGTGGTATTAGATTTAGATAAAGCGGAAGACAATTATGGACAAGCAGACCTCCCTGTGGGAATTCTGCCAAACACTGGTGAGATTGCATTCTTACAAATGGATGGAGATTTATCTCCTGAAGAATATGACCTTGCAATGGAATATAATTTCAAAGCTGCTGCAGAAATTCACGAGGTTATGGTTGATGCGCTAAAAGCACGTTATGAGGAGAGTGAGAACTGATGGTTCAACTAGTACCAAACTTGCTGCGTCAAGAAGTCGCAAGGCTAGCAGAGCAAGATGCTAGAATTGATGGAAGAGACAGATTTGAAGGAAGAGACTTTACCTTGGAAACCGACTGTTTGTACAATGCCGAAGGTTCTGCAAAAGTCACCATGGGCAAGACTGTTGTTTATGC
>DUJK01000165.1:11445-16921 GCA_013329925.1 Candidatus Poseidoniaceae archaeon | reverse complement strand
TTTGAAAATAGTCTTACAAGAAGGACACCTTACTGAACCCTCATATGAACTTGGAATACGCAAACTTTGAGAACAATCTGGGCATGAAATCTCAATCTTACCATCATTTGCCGTTTCGATAATTTCTTCTTCTTCTATTTCTTCAGCAGGTTCATCAACTTCAAAACTTTTAGCGCAGTCTGGGCACTTAACAGTACCAGAATAACCCTGTGGAATTCGTAACTGTCTAGCGCACTCTGGACAACTTATTTCTATTTTAATTGCTGAAACATCTGCTGATTTTTTATCCTTAGAGGCTGTCGGTTTAACAGATTTAGTTTTGGTTTTAGTCGGGTCCTTTAATCTGATAAGTAATATTACTACTGCAGCTACAGCAAAGCCACCTAGTATTCCCCCCCACGGGATTGATGTTTTGCCTGAATCTTGTTCGATAACAGTTGAAATAAACTGGCGGTCAGTACTTTTTGACTCCTGCCCATAATCCCATTTGCAATTAAGCTTTACTTCACTTCCAGCAGGCCACGGGAAACTGAAAGTAACTAATGTTGATTCACCACTAGCCAAACTTTCAGTAGTTCTTTGATCTAGAATTTTACCACTTTGATCGTAGAGTATCAAATTCCCATTTGGCCCCTCTATTTCACCGCTATTTGAAATTGTAACACTAACAGTTGACTGTTGATCAGCACTTGGTCTATTAGGGTTTGATTGACCTGTAAACTCAATCCCATAGTCTGGCCTCTCATCTGGAACTGATTTAGTAAAAGATGAAAAAGACGATTCTGCCATCCAATTCAACTCTTGAACTCGAATAATTACGAAGTCAGCGGAGACTGTTCCAATATTAATTTCGCCCGCAGTATTTCCAGGCTCTAGTACCATATCAACATCAAATATTGTAGTCTCTTCAGACAGATATGAATAGCCAATTTTGATATTCACACTGCGTTCTACTCCACTGGACAGTTCGATAGACCATGCTGCATCAATCCCTTCGTCTGTATCCCATGTGACCTCAGTAAAAGTGAAATCTAATGTTTGCCTTTGCGCAACAGGAAGATATATTGAACCTGAAAGGTCTCCAATAGTATCTCCATCCGTAGTGTAAAGAGACCAATTTAGGGTTTGTTGACCAACTTGACTTAACGGCATTAACAATGTGACTTCTCCTGCTTCACCTGGAAGTAGAGTTACTGATTGCCCCTGCATAGTTACTCCATTAGACTCAATTTGCAGTGAAGCATTACCTGTTATTTCCCCTGAATTCCTAATCAGCAAGGACATCTCTGCTTCATCACCGACATGCCAAGGGCCCCTTAATGCGGAAGGTGATGAACTACCTGCTAATTCAAACATCGCAGATTCTACATTGATTTGAGTTGTTGAAAGATTACTAGAAGAAAAATCCATTCTTTGCCCTATTACCTCACAAATAATTACCCCTGGCTTAGTAGTTACCGAGATATTAGTCGAGAGATTTGATTGTGGTGCGGTGGTTATGGATGAATCGCTGATTGATTCTCCATTAAATTCACACTTCAATTCTCCAGTGAATCCAACAGTACCGTTATTGTAAATCATAACCTCAAGTTGTAGTGTTTCGCCTGCTACTAAATTTTCATCATCAAAAGTTGTGGCAACTTGTATTATTGGTAACGGTGGTGGCTGGACTGGTATCGTGAAAAATCTTGCATTATCCTCTGAGTAAGAATCTAATTCACCAACTAATTCAATTGTGACAATTAAATCACCCTCAAAGAACTGGTTTGTCGAGTTATAGATAATTATCAATGTTTGAAAATCATTTACTAGAAGCTGATCTGAAGCCCCTTGTTCAAGAATATTACCATCATCTAAGGTAATATTTAATGAACCAGTCCAAGCGAAATCACCATTGTTAATTATTGGTATTTGAAGTTGTAAGTAATCACCATCTGAGATGGTATTATTTCCAGTCTCAGCGTTAGTAGCATCAATCGATTCAAAGATTATTGAACTGGTTGGTGCAATAGAAATATTTAGGGGATGTTGACGATGAATTGTTCTTTCAAAGTGACTTATATGGCTTTGTGAGTCTGTTCCAACATCACCAGTTAGACCTAAATTAATAACAGTATAACCAAAATCCAAACCGGTTAGATTAATTTCGATTTGCTGATTACTAGAATCTGATATATTGAAATTAACACTTTGGTTTGACAATACCGAACCATCCATCTTTTCCATGGCATAGTATATCGTTCCTTCATAATATCCTGTTGAACTATGACCAAAAGCATCTAGGTCAAATTCCAAGACAAAGTATGAATCATTAGTGGCTTGAAAATCTGTTAAGTTAATGGTTGAATCATTAATCAATGCACCATTACCGCTTGCTGCTGCTGTTGGAAGATTTAACAATAATAAAGATAGCACGAATATGACGCTGAATTTTGGGAATACTGTGTTTGAATCCCCCGCCATAATACCCGGTAATACTGAGGGTTCTTGACCTTCACGCCGTAGTTAACTCCTGCGCCATGTTTTTCAACATTGAATTTTACCACGGAGGCATGACACCCAAGGACTTGATGGCTGTGAGAACAGAAGTCCTCACAAAATTGATACTTCACAAGCGTGAAAGAATCACTCAATCACTACCTGAATTAATATCTCAAACGGGGGATGAAAAGCATACTGCGGAAAAAATGGCTCGTAAAGCACGTAGTAATAAAGAAAATTTAGAGAGCAAAATTACCAAACTAAAAACGGAAAGAAAGATAGTTACTCAAGGATTTAATGACGATTTTTCATCAAACCTGGCCACCAAAGAACAACAACTAGAATTATCACAACTACTGGAGGCATTAACTGTCGTTAACGCAAGTGTTGAAGAATTTAATAAAAACTTGGAAAAATTGTCTGAAATCATTGAATCTGTGGAGTCAAATGACAAACTTTCTGCCAAATTGAAACAATCATCCAAGGCAAACACCGCCCTTGGTGAGCTAAACCCTGATTACTTAACCTCGATTCAAGAATGGAATGAAGCGGAAGGAAAGCGTAGAAAATTGGAATCAAGATTCACCAAATTATCATCATCTCTAGCTGAATCAAAAAATGCTGCTGAGTTCTGGCAATCAAAGCTTAATGATGGTTTTGAAGAATTGTTAATTGATGCAAAAAGAGTTGCAGATGGCGGGCCATCTAGTAGGCAAATAAATCGAACCAATCGAAAGAAAAATATGAACATGGGGGCATAACTTGTTAGCAGACTTTGAGCAGATAGATTTTGATGTAAGCAAGATCGAATCTTGGCCCTATGTCAAGGCTTTAAAACTTGGAAACTTAGATTTATCAAAAATAAATTTAATTGCAGAAAATACCAAGCATCTTGAAACAGAACTAGTAAAATTTGTCTCAAGTCAAAAAGTTTCAGAAAATTTGTTAAAGCGAAGAAATGGTATCACAAAACATTTGACAAAAGTGTTAACAAATAAGTTCCGAGGTTCAAAGGTGAGTACCTTTGGTTCCTTTCAATCAGGTCTGAATCTAACTAATGGTGATATCGATTTATGTCTGCAATTCAATGGAGAAAAGCCCAAAAAAGTGCTAAAAAAAATTGCTAGAATGCTTAATGAAGATGGCATGGATAATGTAAAATTAATTACTACAGCAAAAGTACCAATTGTCAAATTTATTGACAGCCAATCAAAAATCCCAGTCGACATTTCAATAAATAACAGTCTTGCTGTCCATAATACCGAACTTCTTCGTAGATATTCATCAATAGATTCTAGGGTGAAACCATTCATAATTTCAATCAAATATTGGGCCAGAAACCGTGGTATTTCAGATGCATCAATGGGTACGTTTTCGTCATATGCATGGACGTTAATTGCTATTAATTATCTTCAATCATTAGAGAATAAAGTGCTACCAAATGTGTTGAAAAAAGATGGTTCCCAGACTGTTGAGATTGACGGCATAAAATATGATATTGGAATGTATAGCAACAATGAATTGGATTTTGTCACTCAAAACCATTCTACTACTGGAGAATTAGTGAGTGGCTTTTTTGAGTCACTCGCTAAAGATTGGCCATGGAATAATGGAGTAATCTCAGTGGGATCAGGAAAAATATTAACCAGGAAAGAAAAGAATTGGGTTGCTAATAAGCCCTATATCAGCGACGCTATACAAGACTCTCAAATAAAGCGACTTGGTAAATTCTCGCTACCAGTTGAGGACCCTTTTGATAATAAACATGACTTGAGCAGGGTGCTTGATGTTGAAGGCATTTTTGAAATCAGAGATGAAGTTTTGAGAGCTTATCAACTAATTTCAGAAAATACTGATTGGGACACCATCACCGAAATAAAATATCCTGAAATAACTCCTAATGAGCCAAAACTAGACTTATTTGAAGATTTAAGAAATCAAGAGGATGACAAAACTAGGCAGGATTTGAAAATTCTATATGAGCAACTAAAAGTTATTGAAAATAGTGTTTCGTTGAGAGAAAGTGAACGCAGTGATGCAATCAAAATGTCCAAAGCATTACGAAGAAATGCTGAACTCGCCAAAGAACAATCAGGTTTATCTTCAGAATTAAGGCCAAGAAGAACTAAAATTGATGAACTACAAAGTAAGCGTGATTCCTCAAATAATCATTACATACCTGTACATTTTATTGAAGAAGAACTCTCCAGAGTATATTCGATTTTGACTACCGAGGCAACAAACCGAGTAGAATTGAGTCTAGAAAAGGAAAAACAATTGTTTTCCTGGTTCTTCGAACTACAGAGCATGTATGAACATTCTAAAATGACTCGAAAATACCATCGCGAATTTGTTAAATTATTAGAACAACAACAGCACTCAATCGAGCATATCAAAGATATAAGACAAGAAATGATCGAGATTCAGTCTTTTGGAAAATTTACCGACTTTGATGACCTAGCAATGAAATTGCTAAAGGAACTTAATCCACTCAAAAGAGAACGTAGAAACTTAAGAAGAGAAATTGGCCGCCTTGAGGCTTGGCTTAGGAAACAAACTCACTTCAATAATAACAATCACTCCAAACATAAAGGCAGTAGAAAGAAATTCGTCAATAATCGTAAAGTTGACGATGTGAAAAGTAAAGTCGTCTCAGGGGATTCTTTTTCTTTGCAAGACTTAGAGGTTTTATTGAAAAACGGCGGATTAAGTTCGGTAAATCAATCAAAAACCAAAACCCGCAAAGGTAAAAATAAACACAAGAAGAATAATTATTCAGTCACACCTCAAAGAGGCAAAAGAGGTAAATCTTCCAAAAATCAATAACTACAGGAGAAATTTTGGTGGGCAGCGTTTCATGGATACTAGGACCAAAACCTGAAGATATGCCTGACACTTGGCAATCAAGGATTAGTCAAATGTTCAAACAAGAGACTGGTGAGTCATACTCAGATTCCACTTTCAGAATGCTACAGATACCAGAGTGGGCTGGTAA
>DUJK01000165.1:0-11068 GCA_013329925.1 Candidatus Poseidoniaceae archaeon | reverse complement strand
TGGTCAAAACAAATATTTGAGGACAAGGTGAGAATTGTTGCCTTAGTAATTGAGGAGCAATATCAGGGACAAGGTCTTGGAACAAAGATGATCGATGAGTTATTCTCAATCTCAAGAGAATTGGGAAAAAATACAATCCAATTAGAGGTTCGGGTCTCAAATATAAGGGCTCAAAATTTTTACCAACGGTTTGGCCTAAAAATCCAACAAACGATTGCTAATTACTATGCTGACGAAGATGGATATATGATGGTCGGAACAGTATAAAATTATACACCTAACCAATATGTCAACTCATGGAAGAGTTTGTAGTGTCTGACTTATGTGAATCAAAGGACATTGACAGCGTTGCTCTACTTGACGAAGATGGTTTTGTTAGAGCAATAGAACCAAATCAAGAAAAAAACCATCACTTAATGTCACAATTAGGTAACAGCCTCAATAATTCTAACGAATTTGAGTCAACGACTCTGATCACTGATAAGCACATTATTCTAGTGCAAAAACTTACGAGTAATTACACACTTATCGCATTTTGTTTAGCAAAGTGTAATCTTGGTGCCATAAGGCATCAAATATCTGTTGCCACCGACAGACTGAATGCCTACCTCAAGGCAAGTTCGAGATAACTTGATTACTTATGTGTAGAATGCAAGATATCAAGCATTAAATGGGGGATATCAGTCGCAAGGGAGTGTAAGGTGAGAATCTTACACAACAAGGTGAGTTTAGTAATGGCAGAAATCAATCAAATTCTCGAAGAAAAGAAGAATATGGTGAATGAAAAAGCAACAGCTTTTCGTGAAACACGAGATGAGTGGAATAAGAAGTCAAAAACTCATTCGACTGCAAGAAATGAACTCAATGCCGAAGTTAAAGAATTGATTGTTCAAGTTCGTGAGCAAAGAGATATTCGAGAGCAAATGAACGAATTGGTTCGAGAAAAGAAGCAAATTCGACAAGATGCAAACGTGAAGGTGAAGGAAATTAAGACAAAACTTGATGCCTCTAGAGGCGGTGCTCCTGAACAAGATAATCAAAGAGGTAGAAGAGGGCAAAGGCCAGTTACACCACACACACTAAAGCGTGAACTTCAGAGACTTGAGAGAGAGTTTGAACAAGGCCGACACACAGGTAAGAATGAAACCAAGGTCATGAAAAGAATGAAAGAAATTAGTTCACAACTCAAGAAGATGAACTCTGTTGACGATAAAAATGACGATATGAAATCTCTTCGAGAGGACCTCAGGGCTGCATTAGAAGAGCAAGAGGAAGCTCATGAAGAAGTACAGAATGCTGCTAATGCTGCACAAGAAGCACACGAATTGATGCTTCAATGGAACAAGGAAGTTGACAAGCAAAGAGAAAAAGCTGAGTCATGCCACAGAGAGTTGCGTAAATCAAAGAAAGAGGCGGACAAAGCTCACCATTTGTATATCGTATCGCTTCGTTGTCTACACTCTGCTCAAGATATGTTATCAGCAATGTCTGGAACTGACAAAGGAAGTAGCAAGTCTGAAGCAAGAGTAGAAGTCCAAGATTTGATGAGCAAACTTATGTCAGGAGATACATTATCTACTGAAGAACTTATGCAATTACAGAAATTTGACTGATGTCAAACATCAAATACCGTCTGTAATGAAGCAAATATGAGGCATAACCATGATTAATCGAGAAGAGGTTGCTCAGATTGTTGACAACTATGACCGACTCAAACTAAGAATTGGCATGACAGCTTCCCATTCAGCCTTAGATATCTGTGATGGAGCAATTGAAGAAGGATTCCCTACTGTGGCCTATTGTAAGGAAGGACGTCACAAAACATATGCTAATTATTTCAAGACACATAGAACTAATTCTGGCAGAGTTGTAAGAGGAATGGTTGACAAAAGCATCATAATGTCTTCATTCAATGACGTTATGAATGCTGATATGCAGAAGGAAATGCGTAAGAGAAATGTGGTGTATATTCCAAACCGTTCATTTACCTCCTATTCCACAATTGATGATGTTGAGAATAATTTCAAAGTACCATTATTTGGGTCTAGAAATATGTTGCGAATGGAAGAAAGAACAGAAGAGCAAGACTATTATTGGATTTTAGAAAAAGCTGGTCTACCATTCCCGGAGGCAATAAGTAATCCTGAGGATATTGACTGTCTGGTGATTGTGAAATTGCATCATGCCCAAAAAATACTCGAAAGAGGTTTCTTTACTTGTGCCTCATTTGCCGAATATACTGAGAAATCTCAGGCTCTGCTCAAAGAGGGAGTAATTGATCAGGCTTCACTCGATGGTGCTAGAATTGAAAGATATGTTATCGGACCTGTATTTAATCTCAACTTTTTTTACAGCCCTCTAGCTGAAGAAGGAGAGAAGTTAGAGCTGCTAGGTGTTGACTGGCGGTTTGAATCATCACTTGATGGCCATGTTCGACTCCCAGCACCGCAACAAATGACAATGCCAATACATCAACAAATTCCTGAAATGACCGTTGTAGGACATAACACAGCAACAATTAGAGAATCATTACTTGAAAAAGCATTTGAACTTGGTGAGAAATTTATCAAAGCCAGTAAAGAGCACTATGACCCAGGAATAATTGGTCCCTTTTGTCTTCAAACCTGTATCGACAAGGATATGAATTACTACATTTATGACGTCGCCCCAAGATTAGGTGGTGGAACCAACGTACACGTTAATGTTGGTCATCCATATGGTAATGCAACCTGGAGAAAGCCGATGTCTAGTGGCAGAAGAATAGCCATGGAATTACGTATGGCGGCAGAGCAGGACAGGCTTCTTGAAGTATTGACTTGATTAGCCTATCAACTATACCTTTAACTAACCACTTAACCTTGGAAACGTGGGAAATATTGCTGTGTATATGCTACAGCATGTTCATGTGGATAACCTTGAGAGACAAGATTTTGATAATAATCTCTTGCTGGATCTGATTGAACTGCTGGTTGTTGATATTGTTGCGTAACATTAGACACTGGGTGATTGTTTACTGCTGGAATAATCTTGTTGTGTGTTCCTTGGTTAATCTGTTGGTTATGATATCCCATTTGGCTTGGCATGATAGTAAGCTCTTTTTTCCTGCCGCGCAGGAACAGAAGCGATCCTAAAATGACCAATATTAGAACACCACTTCCAGCAATTGCAACGGTTCCAAATGATGAACTATCGCTACTTGGAGGAGGTCCCCATCTAGTTGGATCATCTGGATATCCATCTGCTCCATCTGAGTAACTCCATTGGTTATCCTTATTGGAGTAACCATCACCGTCACTATCGTAGCAACCATTGCGGTCATTTGTGGAATTACCAATCACACTAGGACAAGCATCTGCACCAGAACTAAGATCCCACTCCGTTGTTGGATCTGAGAACCCATCTGAGTCAAAATCTGAGCACCCAATTCGATCTACTGAAGAGGGACCCGCGACTTCTATACAATCATCTGACAAGGGGTAACCAGGATTATCCCCATACCCATCGCCATCAATATCTGACCATTGTGTTGAATCTTGAGGGAAGACATCTCCACCACTGTATTTTGTCCAGAATTCATCTGTATCTGAGTAACCATCACCATCACTGTCGAGGCATCCTTTGCGGTCTTCGGTAGAATCACCAGCTATATCTTTACAATAATCCCCATTGAAGCCATCTAAGTTATCACCAAATCCATCTCCATCAGAATCTGCCCATTGGCTAGGTTCGTTGATGAAACTGTCAATTGCATCATACCAACCATCACCGTCTAGGTCAGGACATCCATATGCTCCATTTTGGTTTGAATTACCAAACTGTAATGGACAGGTATCTTGTTCATTTTCAGCAATTGATTCTAGATACTGACCTGGCCATCCTTCTGGACGATCTGTCCATGAAAGGTTACCCCAATTATCACCTAACCCATCACCATCAAAATCAGACCATTGCAGGGGGTTTTGCGGGAAGGCGTCAGCTCCATTGCCTGAATCCCAATTACCTTCAGGGTTAGAGTAGCCATCTCCATCATAATCATAACAACCTAGGCGGTCATAAAGCGAATCACCAGAGGTATCTATACAATCATCTGGGTTAATACCCGCTGAGTTATCTCCAAAACCATCACCGTCTGAATCAAGCCATTGAGTTGGTTCGTAATCAAATGCATCATCGACATTTGCCCATCCATCACCATCAGAATCAAGACAAGCAATTTTGCCATTTTCTGTTGAATTTCCTGGTTGCAGAGGACATGTGTCGCTATTATCAGACCAAGTGTCTTGATCTGAATCAGCACAGCCCTGTTCACCTTGAGTAGATGTACCGTAGTATGTTGGACAATCATCAAAGGAGTCGTCAAAGGCATCTCCGTCATCATTCAAATCCTCGTCGCTATCTCGGCAGCCATCTCCATCCATGTCAGTTCCAGGTTCGGAAATCCATGTTGGCCTAGGAGGATTGAACGAGGTTCTTGGGCAAGTATCGTCTACATCTAAAACTCCGTCATTATCATCATCATTATCCTCTGGATGGTCATCTTTACAACCATCGTTATCCCAATCAGTAGAACTAGGCGGGTCGTTGAAATCTCTGGTACTAGTCCAGCCAGTTTGGCTATTTCTTGGACAGTTGTCCGGGAAGTTGTCAGTGATTCCATCATTATCATCATCAGAATCACAAGCGTCACCTTCAGAATCTAGGTCGGTATTTTCTTGACCAGGATTAGCAGTGTTTGGACAATTATCATCTTCGTCTGCAACTCCATCACCATCTGCATCTAATACTGCTATGGTTTCTGTAAGCCAAACATACGGCATCAATACTGAAGTGGTCTGACTTTGAGCAGTCGAGGTACCAAAATCAATAGTTCCGTTATAGTTACCGCCTATTGCTAATGCTCCGTTACCTAACAAGGCAATACCAGAAACTGCATCATCAGCAGAACTTCCCGCATCAAATAAGGCTACTGGGTTCCCATTAGGACCAAATGTAACAATTACAGAATCATTATACCCTCTTGTGTTAAATGTTTGACTACTAAAAGAAAAGGAACTCTGCGATGATAGCCCAAGTATCGTATAACCAGTGTTTGGATCATACTCGATTCCAGACCCTGAATCAAAACTCGTTCCACCAACCGATTTAGCCCAATTCCACGAGCCAGTTGAGGACATACTTGCTGCGAAAGCATCGTTTTGCCCTGCACTAGTCAGTGAACTACCTAGGTTGATAGACCCTGAATAAACTCCAGACATTAGCAGATTATTTTGTCCATCAATTGAGAAATCAGTGACTGTCGCCGAGCCACTTCCAGTAGTTGCGTAAGCAGATTGCCAATTACCAGCTTGGCTTATCTTGGCAATACCAACAGGTATCTCATTGATACCAGCATTGGCAACAACACTACCAAATGTCATACTAACTTCAAAATTTGTCGAAATCCAAATACTATTACTTGAGTCCACAACCATACTATTTACTTCTTGAGCTCCTTGACCTCTTGCAACGTCAGACCATTGCAGGTTACCTGAATTGGAATACTTGGCGACAAATATCTCAATATCATCACCATTTTGTGCGCCTGTATCAGCGGCTACTCCAACATCTGTATTGCCTAGAAACCAGCCACCAATAATAGGGTCATTGTTAGAATCGGTAGTGATCGAGGTTCCGTATACCACATCTAGAGTATTAACGGTAACACCGTCATAATCGCCATCACCGTTTAGTGATTGAGCCCACTGCCATTGACCGTTTGGAGAAATTTTGGCAGTCCAACAATCCCAATAACCTGTTGAAGTCAAAGTAATACTACCAAAAGAAATTGTATCGTAAAACATCCCTGTTGCAAAAATATCACCATTTGATGCTACGGCAATATCGCTTATGGTTGCTTCAGCATACTGTGAGACACCAGTGATGGAAACTTGTTCTATCCATTGCCAATTACCGTTAGCGTCTGATTTTGCAATCCATGGCTCAATATATTGTCCAGAGGTAATTGATGCGGAACCCATTGACATGGTTGTGGAACCACTAATTATTCCGGCTACAACCAACTCATTGTTAGGTGTAGAATCTATAGAATTTAGTACTGCTGGATTAGATGCACTAGCAGATGTTGACCAATCATTGGAATTTCTCTGACTGAACATCTTGGGCAGATCTTCGAAATTATCCTCAATCAATTGACTATCAGTGGTCTTTTCATTTAGATTAATAGATGAAAAAGAACCTACAATTAGAACAATAATTAACACATTTGCGACAAGCGATTTCCCAATGTTTTTCCTTGCCATAGGCTAGCCCTAATTGCCCTAATGATGCAAAGGAAATGAATCCTTCCCTATTTGGTTTCTAGTTAAACTATCACTCGATGTTTGAATCTAGAGAGAGTATTTCACTATCTCCGCCTTCTAACACGGTAATTGTTGATACTGCAAATGGCTTACCACAAGCGATTCCAAGTTCACGGTTGACTAGATTAGCTCTATGCTTTATGACACTCGGATGGCTTGCATGTAAGTTGTTGATGTAATCTTCTGGGCAATTTGCTGCTAGAATAATCAATTTTGCTTCACCAGATGCACATGCATCTACTGCTTGTCGTTGTCCAAATAACAGTTTACCTGTTGATATTGCGTTTTTTAGTTGTCTACTTAAATCCATATTTTTCTCTCCATACTCCACATTGTTTCTCATGGTTGATTATATCACTCTTCAGGGATGTAGTACAATTCTACACTACCAGTTCCAAGTGAAATTGGTTGACCAACAATAATGTTCTCAGCAACACCAGTTAATTGATCTCTTTCGCCAATAATTCCCGCCTTCAAAAGGTGGTTAACAGTAACTTCGAATGCAGCACGGGCTAGGATACTGTGTTTTGTTCCAGATACACCGTGTCGGCCAATTGCTCTAACTTCACCTTCAGATGTCATAACGTCTGATACTAGTAGTAGGTGTCTAACATCCACTTCTAATCTAGCGCCGTCAAGGGTTGCTTGTAATTCATTAACGATTGCTTGTCTTGCAGCTTCGATACCAAGATATTCATAAATTTCAATGATATTGTTAGTATATGTTCTACTTCGGTCAATTGTTTCAATTTCGCTTACTCTTGAAAGATTTGAGCCGATTGTTGAGAGATAATACTCGCCAGTTTTATCATCAAGTTGAACATTTGCTCTTTCGACATTTGGAATACCCTTTAGTCTTAGGTCACGAATTTTTTCTTCAAGTTGTAGCAACATTGTGTAAGATGGTGGGTTTTCTGCTAAGTCTGCCAAGTCTTCCTCAGAGTGAACTCCTGGAATCATAGTTAGTTTACCGGGATTCTTTTCTTTGTCTGCTTGAACTAGAAGTCTAGTCGCTTGTTCTAATTTATCTTTAACTTCAGCACCAGTCATATTCTTTTGCTTCAAGTTAGACTTGTTTAGTTTCAAAACTAATCTTCTTTGAGCAACGTCAGTTTCTAGTGTTGCGATGTTAACAGTTGTAGTAACTTCAATGGAAGCAGCTAATTTTTGCGCCTCTTCTGCTGAAGTTCGCTTGTCCGCGGCTAACCTGATAGTCATAGTTGGTGTTTGAGGAACTTTTCTAGCATCAACAATTTCAATAATTCTAGGAAGACCTTGTGTTACGTTAACAGTTGCGACACCAGCATAGTGGAAAGTACGCATTGTCATCTGAGTTCCAGGTTCACCAATAGATTGAGCGGTAATGATACCTGCTGCTTCATATGGGTCAATACTGGCTCGCTTCAAAGCAAAAATAGCTTCTTCGACTACTTTTTTCGCTTGAGGCTTGGTGAGTTTGTTCTTGCCTCGTGCGTGAATTGCCACGGTCAAGTCATGGAAGATTCTGTTAGTAAATCTTCGTGAACCAGAATCTTCAACTGCAGAAACTAAAGATTTGTATACGGGGTCGTCACTTAGTTCATCCTCTAATCCAATCAGTTTTGCTTCGGAATTATAGTTATCAATCTCGGCTGTAGATTTGACTCTTGACCTTGCTCTGGATTTACGGCCAGTTCGACTTAGTCTAACCGAGGTTACCGGCCCGATTGCTTCATTGTTGGCTAACTTATTTTTTTGGTTTGCACCATCAATAATTCCTTTAATTTTACCAGCGGTCTCTGAATCTGTTTCACATATCTGAGCAATGTTTTCTGATGGCAAGATCTTGACATCGTCCCACTTACGGTCATCTGCCAGAATGTGAGCGAAATTTTCATCGATCCCTAAATCCATTAGTTTCTTCTTGGTTGCACTCTTTACTACCATCAGTTCTCGCCTCCTTCTTCTTCAGCCTCGAATTCCCAAGCACCCATGTCTTCTTCATTCTCGTCTCGCTCTCGTGATTTTCTTTCTACTACAGTTGCACCTTCAGTTCCAAGTGCCTCATCGACTATCACGTCAATATTGAATGGTGAACCATGCACACCTCTAGATGGATCAATTCCATCTTCTCCATAACTAAACTGAATGATTCTGTTAGCAGTATTTCTAACCGATAGCATTTCATCATCGTAAACTTTCAAGTCATCCATAGCATTGATCAATCTTCTTTGCATATATCCAGACTTTGCAGTACGAACCGCTGTATCAACTAATGATTCTCTTCCTGAAACTGACAACATAAAGAACTCCGTTGGCTCAAGACCACGCTTAAATGAATTAGAGATAAATCCTCTATCTAAAGCCCCACGTCCGCCACGCTTGAAGTGAGCTAGAACTCTGTCATTATAACCTCTTTCTAGTCTCTTTCCACGAACCTTTGCTTGACCAATTGAACCAGCCATCATTGTCAAGTTGTCCATTGAACCTCTTGCTCCTGATATTGCCATGTTAACTGCTGCATTAGTCGAACCAGATTGATTCAATTCATCCTTAGCAATGTCACCGGCCTTTTGCTTTCCTTCATCTAACATTACCATGATATTCTCTTCTAAAGTTTCTCTAGGCGTCCTACCAGGCCTTGTTTCGTAGCCTTTACCATCTTTACCAAATGCTGCAAGTTCTTCTTCAACAAGAGTTCTTGCATCTGCATTGGCTTTTTCGATTGCATCAAGTGATTCTGGAGATAAATCTTCATCATCAATACCTGTGGTGAATCCAAGTGCCGTACATGCAGCAATAGATAATTGAGTGAATTCATCCAAGAATTTAGCACCCTTTTCAGGTCCATTGGTCTGGACAATTGCATCTAGCAACCTTCCATCTTCAGCACCAATGGCTCTTTTATCTAGAGTTCCCTCAACACTTCCCTCTCTAACTACAACATCGTCATTAGAACGGCTTCTGAATCGCAGGTGGATATTATCTGGAATAATCAAAGCGATAATATCTTGACCGCGGAAACAATCTCTACCATGTTCGTCTTTGACGATTTCTGGCAGTTTTCCAGTCCATCCAATATTACCAAGCATTTCAAGTCCATATTCAACACGAATTAGTGTTCCAGGTCTAGATAGTAAGTAAGCACCAGAAATGTGATCGTGGATACCACCAATAACCGCACCACCATATCTTGGAGTCAGTATGTGTTCTTGAACACGCATCAATATTTTCGCTTCAGCTCTTGCTTCTTCAGATTGAATCACGTGGAGATTCATTTCATCACCATCAAAATCAGCGTTATATGGTGTACAAACTGCTAAATTAAATCTAAAAGTATGTCCTTGCATAACTCTAACTTCATGAACCATCATTGACATTCTGTGAAGTGATGGTTGTCGGTTGAAAATTGCGACATCTCCGTCAATCAAGTGACGCTCAACGAGCATACCAGGTTTAGGATTGCCGTCACGGTCAAAGGTTGAAAGTCTATCTTCGACACCGGTTCTCTCACCATAAATTGGGTCTTCAGGACTGCCACAATGCGGGCAAATAACATCCAAGTGCTCCGGTAATGGTTCAGGATTTACTTTGTCTAGTTGTTCTAATTCCCACATCCATCTGTAATGTAATGCTGCTCTAGGATCGTCCTTTTCTAACGGATTGCCGTTTATGTCTTCACCACGAAGGTTAGCGATAGTAGCATCGTCATCAACAACATAATTGGTAACCTCAATACTTGGGTCAACCACAGAACGGCTGATTTCTTTCTTTATGACTAGACCTGGCAAGAAATTCGGTGCAGGTAGTACTTGATGAATATCCGGACGCATGGTTGTTTCTTCCATACATTCGGGGTTGTGACATCTAAATCCTGCATTAATCAAACGGCTTCTTGAATTAATTCTTACTCTTCTCTTGTCCCCTCTGATAATATAGTTAACACCGGGGTGCACATCAGGACCTCTTAGAATCATTTGACGCATTTGCTCTCTGTTTCGCATAGTTACTCTAATTGGAACTGTTAATTCACGAGCGATCTTTTCAGGAACACCCACTTCGTTTACTCCAAGATATGGGTCAGGAGAAATAACTGAACGCGCACAGAAGTTTACACGCTTACCTGACAAATTACTACGGAATCGGCCTTCTTTTCCTTTGAGTCTTTGTGTTAGTGTCTTCAGCGTTCTTCCCGAACGGTGTCTTGCTGGCGGAATTCCTGAAGTTTGGTTATCGAAATAAGTAGTTACGTGGTATTGTAATAGTTCCCAAAGGTCTTCCACAATCAATTGAGGAGCACCAGAATCTCTATTCTCTCGCAATCGCTGATTGATACGAAGAACGTCAACTAACTTGTGTGTCAAATCGTCTTCTGAGCGGTCTCCGCTGTCAAGGGTAATAGAAGGTCTAACAGTAATTGGTGGAACTGGTAGAACCTTCAAAACAGTCCATTCAGGTCTATTTTGAGTATCCATTCCAATAAATATTAGGTGTTCAACAGGAATGCTGCTTAACCATTCTCTAACATCTCTAGGATTGAGTTTACGCTCAGTCTCTTTCCCACTACCTTGAGTTTCAAGCTTTTCTTTGAAAGTTGTTGGCTTGTCTAGGGTAATCTTACCTTGAGCAGCTCCACAATGCATGCAGACCTTTCTCTTGGCTCCAGATGTAACCTTTTCAATTTCTTTGATGATCTTGGAAAATTCTGTTGAACCGACACCATGCTTTAG
>DUJK01000176.1 GCA_013329925.1 Candidatus Poseidoniaceae archaeon | reverse complement strand
TTGCTTACTTTTTGGCGGCTCGTATCGCTATGTTGTCACTACATCTCTCCTTATCGCCTAACTTACCAAGACTAATATTCAAATTGTCTTGGGACATAATTTTCTCGATTGGGTTGCTGGCGTTTATGATTCACGTCACAGTCCAATATAGGTTAGAACAGCGCCAGCAAAAATCAATTGATGCTATTCTGACTCAGTAAGTTGTTGACGTTCTTGTAATTCAGATTGCTTTGGCCCTGTGATAATGTAAAAGATCAATAATATTGCTGAGATTGAGTACAACAAAAACTGGGGTTTAGTATCTCCTAGATCAATTCCAGCATCAGTGGAATGTACCCATGATAACAAAGTACCGAACAATATTGCTAAGCCCTGTATAGCCGAAATTTTCATTGGTAAGCCGTGCTTATTTTTTGGCAGTTTACGGTCAGCAATCATTAATCCTCCAGAAATAAACATCACTGGCAAAATAATAAAATCAAAAAATGGTTTCTCCACAGATGAGTTGCTTGGCTCAAAACAAAAAATGCATTCTGTGGAAACATCCGGGCCAAGTCCAGTCGCAGGCTGCAACCAAATTAGCGCAGCAACCGTGATTAGTACCATGGCGTTTCCCGGAGAAGCCAAACCATGGAAGTAGACTTTATCTGATGCTTCCTCATACTGAAATCGAGCTAGCCTCAGCATTCCTGTTACAATAATCCAGGCAGCCGCAATACCAAGTGAGATTGTCCATGCTGGCGATGCTTCTCCCCATCTGCCAAACATGACAAACATCAGTAATGCAGGTGCAACACAAAAAGAAATGCAATCAGACATTACATCTAAAGTTCCTCCAAGCAGTTTTCTTTTTGAATACTTTCTAGCGATTGGCCCATCAATAATATCGCCGATAACTGAAAGTATGATACACGTCATTGCACCCCAGATGTAATTAGTTTTTACACCGTCAGCAAAATATGGCTCTTGTAAACGTTCAACAGCCAGTATGATGAACATTAGTGCTGCCACCCCAAGCAAACCATTCACAAGAGTGATAAAATCAGCAATTCCCATCAGTCTAAAAGTTGATTTCACAATATCACCTAAACCATCCTACTTTATCACGATATGGCCAACAAGTAAATGGGCGCTAGCACCATCTACACATCAATGTTTAGTCACTAAAGCACCAAACTATTGTTAATCATCAACCATTTTGCAAACACCCAATGCTTAATCCTAAATAGCAACGTAATGTGCCTAAAATATGGCCAAGAGAGGACTGGTGATGCTCATCGTTTTGATGCTTTTAACCCTGCCAAGCACACAAGGTGCAGCAACAGAGGGTGGTCAAGATGTTAATCCAGAAGGAGATGATGTCCCGTTTTTGGTTCTAGAGAGAGATTCTCCATCTGTCGACAAGGTCAAGTGGAGTTTGACTATTGAGATGAGTCAAGAAGCATATGACAACGGTACGACATTTGAAATGATAACTCAGGTTTGTACCAATGATGGAGTTTGTGATCCCCCCGTTATTATGGAAGCAGAGATAGACGACCGAGTCCACTCGATTTCTATTACACCCCCATCCGACCATACCTACGTAAACTGGCGAGTAAAAGCGACTAATGCTGAAGGTAACAATACCAACTATCCACACGGTGATTGGTTCAAGACTTGGTCCTCATGTTGGTACAATGACGGCAATTGGGGTGGAGTTGATGCTTTGGACGATGGCTGTGATGTCGATGAAGAAGATGCACCGGGTTTCACTGCACTAGCAAGCATTGCGGCGCTAGGACTTGGATTAATTGCCATCTCGAGACGTGAAAGTTACCAAAAATAATAGACTATTGGGAAACCCAAAACAATCACAATACTAACCCAGTAAAGCGGTTTCATCCAGTTTCTTTTACCTAATTTTTTGTCAATCTGTTCGCCAACAGACTCCAACACATCTTCAATTAATTCAGCGGCTAAGTCAGGCATTGATACAACCAAGTTACGCTAATGATGAATAGCCAAGAATCTTTGCCCTACACTAAGTTTGATAACCGGATTTAATCTAACCCATACATGGACTTGGCGAGTGGGTTATTACTGGGCCTAGGAGGTTACTTACTGATTGTTACAGTGCTACATTTTCTATTTCCAGAATCCCACCTTGATTGGTCCAACATAAACTTAGAGAATATTGCTATGCCGGAGGGGTTTGTTTGGGGTGTTGCAACTGCTTCACATCAAATAGAAGGAGATAATACTAACAATTGGACTCAGTTTGAACAACGCGAAGGTAAAGAACAGAGTGGCAAGGCATGTGACCATTGGAACTTATGGGCCAAAGACCATGAATTGCTATCAGAATTAGGCGTCAACAGTTATCGATTTTCCATCGAATGGAGCCGAATAGAGCCGGTACAAGGAGAGTGGAATGAAGCTGCGATTGAAGTCTACTCACAAATGATTGATTCACTGATTGCCAAAGGTATTGAGCCAATGATAACCCTACACCATTTTTCTCACCCAGTATGGTTCGAAGATTTAGGCGGATTTTATAATCGAGAAAACATAGTTCACTTCCAGAATTACTGTAAGAAGTTGTTTCCATACTTTTCAAGCCGGGTTAGAAAGTGGTGTACTGTTAATGAGCCAGATGTGTTTTCCATCATGGGATACCACATGGGGATGTTCCCTCCTGGCCAGCGTTCACCAATCAAAGCAATACGCGTAATGAAGAATGTTATGATTGCCCATGGAGAAGTTTACCATGAATTAAAGCAAATGTCTCCAGATTCATACATTGGATTAGCCAAGAATGTTACCATTTTTGACCCTTACCGAAGGTGGAACCTATTACATTGGCTAACAAGTTTCGCCCTAAATTATATTTGGAATGGGGCAATAATATCTGCCTTGAAAAAGGGCAGAATGTATGGGGTTTCCGTAAAACAGGTCAAAAACTCCGCTGATTTTATCGGCCTAAATTATTACACTCACGTTTTGACTAGTCCGTTCTTACCACAGACCACCGAAATAGATCTACCGTCAAGAAACCATGAAACGGTCACTGAATTCGGTTACCCAATGTATGCAGAAGGTCTTGATAGAGCCAGTAAATGGCTTAGTAAACTAAATCTCCCAATTGAGATAACCGAAAACGGCGTTGCTGACAAAGAAGATAATCTACGGCCAAAGCACCTCAAACGACATCTATGGATGATTGCCAAATTAATCCAAGAAGGAATAGATATCAAATCATACTATCACTGGTCATTGATGGATAATTTTGAGTGGGCTGAAGGATACTCCATGCGTTTTGGTTTGTATCACGTCGATTATGAAACTCAAACACGTACTCTAAGAGCCAGTGGCAAAGCCTACCAATCAATTATCAAACAGCATCAAAATAATTGACATTTGTTTTCAACCGCGGTTGAATCGACTGGTTAGAATCAACACTACAGAGAGTAAACTGACCTACTTAGTTTTAGGTAATAAGCCAAACAGACATAATCCTAGGAGTTAGCATTGTTACAATTTGTGACTCTACTGGGGAACAATAAATGCAAGACTTTCAATCATTAGGATTATCAAAAAAACTCCTGCTTGCTGTAGAACAAGAAGGTTATACAACACCAACTCCAGTGCAAGCTCAGGCAATTCCACCACTACTTGAAGGAAGAGACGTGCTTGGTGTGGCTCAGACCGGAACAGGTAAAACCGCGGCTTTTGCTCTTCCAGTATTACAAATAATAAGTCGCGCAAAGCCGCAAGGTAAGCGTCATATTCGCGCTCTAGTACTCTCGCCAACCCGTGAACTAGCCGCTCAAATTGATGAGCGATTTTCCGCCTACAGTGGACATTTGGATATTAGACACAAAGTCATCTTTGGGGGAGTTAAGCAAAATCCACAGGTCAGAGCATTACAGAAAGGCATTGATGTTTTAGTGGCAACTCCAGGCAGATTGCTAGATTTAATCGGTCAAGGCTACATTGATTTGGGCAGAGTAGAATTTTTTGTGTTAGATGAGGCAGACCAAATGCTGGATATGGGCTTCATTAGGGATATTAAAAAAGTGCTTAAACTACTACCAAGACAACGCCAAAATCTGTTATTTAGCGCAACAATGCCCAAATCTATTGCTGAATTAGCTGCCTCTTTCTTACACAATGCGGTCAAAGTTGATGTTAGCCCTGAAGAGATCACGGTTGAGCGAATTGCTCAGAAAATAATGTTTGTTAGAAAGGCTGACAAGCGTCGACTCATTGTGAAAATAATCAAACAAGAGCGAGTAAGTAAAGGAATCGTATTTACTAGGACTAAGCATGGAGCAAATCGCTTGGTAAAACAACTTGATCAAAGCGGCATCAATGCTGCTGCAATCCATGGTAACAAAAGTCAAGGTGCTCGAACTAAGGCATTGGCTAATTTCAAGAGTGGCCATACTTCAATCCTGGTAGCAACAGATATTGCCAGTCGCGGAATCGATGTGAATGATATAAGTCATGTGTTTAATTACGACTTACCAAATGAGCCTGAAAGTTATGTTCACCGTATAGGCAGAACCGCAAGGGCTGGTAAATCGGGAATTGCGTACGGTTTTTGTGATGATACCGAATCTGGATACTTAGTTGGTATTCAACAATTGATTGGGTTTGATATCGATGTTGATGAATCCCATGAATTCCATTTTGTTGGCGCTATTCCAAAGCCTGGTCAGAAACCTGGAAAAATAAAGACAGGGAAATCCGGCAATAAACCGAATAGGTCAAACCGCAATAATAAAAACAACCGCAGTAAGCAAAGAAAAAATAAGCCGAATTCTCCGTCGCAAAGTCGGGGAAATAATAATTCAAACCGGCAAAGGTCGCCAAGAAGACGCCGTAATAGGAACCGTTCTCATGGTAATCAAAATTAATTTACACCATCCAAAAAGTTGGGTATTTGGCTATATAAATGGAAAAAACAGTCCTTCATATACCTCCCGTCAGTTCTAATGCTTATGAAGAACAAATTGATAGACACAAACGGAGCCTTGCCGTTAGCAAATTTGCTGGGCATGTTTTTGGGTGGATTTGGTGTTGTAGTATTTTTCATTAGTCAGTCATTGACTGTGTTAATACCACTGCTATTCGCACCTACAGTTTGCGGTATCCTATGCGCAGTATTGTACAAAGCGCAAAGCAATACCACCAAAAACCAAGAAGACATGGCAATGAACCCAGTTAGAATAGATGTAATGTGATGCAAAGTATGCTCAACGATCTGAAAGTTTAGCCTCAAATCGCTGCTTAATCTATGGATTAGATTGATTTGCCAAACAAGGTGATGCAAAGTTAAATCAAATTGGGGAGCTTGAGTGAGAATACGCAACTAACCCCAATCCGAGGCAACATCAATGATTTTCTGTCCAGAATGTAAAATCGCCGTGGATCCAGAATGGACAATATGTCCTACATGCTCCATACTGCTTGATCAAACAGGCGGACCCACAACCAGGCCAGTCGAAGAGGTTGAGCGATATGCTAGTAATTTGGCGTGGTTTTACCACTTAATTCCGGTAATCACTGGTTTGATGGCATTGGGAATTGGTGACTACCTAGTAACAGATAGTAACCCTTTGCTGCGAACAATTTTCCCGCCATTTTGCTTAATTGTCGGCGGATGGCTCGGTTTAATCCTGCTTGGTATAATTTCTAGTTACCAATCCCAACCTTGAGTAACATTGTGAGCATGCAGTAAGCACTGCCAGTGTCTTTGGAGGATAATGGTGGACACTGGGGGATTTGAACCCCCGGCCTTCTGGTTGCAAACCAGACGCTCTTCCAACTGAGCTAAGCGCCCTCAAGTTGTCCGGAGGGTCTTCACCTTTTGATTGTTATCAATTGATAATTTACTCTACGCGGTCAATAGTAGCATCACGGTCAGGACCTACGCCAACTGAAGAACACGGAACGCCAACTATTGCCTCAATACGCTTAATGTATTGTTGAGCAGCAGTAGGTAGAATAGAAAAGCCCAATTTTTCGTCATTGGCTTTCTTAGCAATTCCCAGCCACTCAACCAATGTTTGAGATGGGAAACCTGGCATTGTTACATAAATTGGTTTACACCTGGCAAGCGCCGTTGCACTGGCTGGCATTTCTAGAATTTCTTTGCCGTCAAGTTCGTAAGCCACACAAATATTTAGTTCATCCAATCCACCAAGAACGTCTAATTTTGTCAGCGCAAGTCCAGTAAATCCATTGATGCGATTTGCGTGCCTCATGACTACAGCATCAAACCATCCGCACCGACGCTTGCGGCCGGTAGTGGTACCAAATTCATGGCCCACTGTCCCCAAATGGTCGCCCACTTCGTCCAGTAATTCTGTGGGCATTGCACCATTACCAACTCGAGTAATGTATGCCTTAGTAATTCCAATTACCTCATCAATATGACCAGGATGGATGCCTGCACCATGTGAGGCATTACCTCTTGAGGTGACTGAAGATGTGACATATGGGAAAGTTCCTTGATCAATATCAAGTAAACATCCTTGGGCACCCTCTAGAATGACGTGCTCGTTCATCTTCAATGCATTGTCAATCATTAATCCAGTGTTGTTAATACAGCTGGAATAATTATCCCAAATCCAATTAACATCACTTTTCAGGCCATCTTTAGTAATTCTATCCTGACAACCAGCAGCGGTTAATGAAGCGTTCATGCGCTCAACAGTTGATTCATACCATTGTTCATTATCTTTGACTTCTTCGACATCACCAAATCTTAGACCTATACGATTTATTTTATCAGCATAAGACGGTCCAATACCTCGACCTGTTGTGCCGATTTTCTTGTCTAATCCGTCTAAAAATCGGTGGAATGGTAAAATTATGTGAGCCCTTTCGCTGACGAATAATCTGGCGCCACGTGGATCTTCTCCGCTAGATTCTTGCCAATTTTTTAATTCAGTATCAAGTACCCATGGGTCGATGACCATGCCATCACCAAGAACCAAATTACACTCTTTTCTAGTAATCCCTGAAGGCAAAAGATGGAATTTTAGTATTTGATCACCAAGTACTACCGTATGCCCTGCATTATTGCCGCCTTGGAATCTTGCAACCCAAGTAGCCTGTTCTGCTATCCTGTCGACTAATTTTCCTTTGCCTTCATCGCCCCACTGGGCCCCTAAAACTACTGTAGCTGGCATGTCTGTCGGGTTAGTCCTTGCGCGTGCCGTCTTTGAACTATACCATTACCAGTCAAATTATCGATATAGTGTTAAACAACTGAATTGTCGTTAAACAACAGTTTATATTCAAACTAACTTACATAGTGACATACTGGTGAAAACTAACCGAGATATAGCAAGACTGCCCATAGATAGTAAGTACAACATACAAGCAGTAAGTTTAAGTAACACGGAAACTAACTAGTTAACAAGGAGTTGAGTAGATGATAAATCACGGCAAGGATTCTAGCAATCGAGATTCAAACAACAAATCTGGATATGAATATGGGATGGTTGACCCAAGCAGGCGAGTCTTGGATGGTCATACCAAGCCATGTGAAGAATGTGGCGCAGTTGACTGGCAACTCGATGACTCAAGAGGCGAAATTGTCTGCAATTCTTGCGGACTGGTTGTCGAAGAAAATGTCATTGATCCTGGAGCTGAATGGACCAACCGCGACAAGTCTGAAGACCGTTCAAGAGTTGGACAACCACTGACCTACACACTAGCAGACAAAGGTCTCAACACCAGTATTGATGTAAGGGATTTGAATACTGGTTCTGCTGGCAGACACGGTATCAGTTCCCAAGCACGCCGAGAGTGGCGCAGACGAAGAGTAATCGACGAGAGATCAAAAACTCGAAAAAGCCGTGAGCGCAACCTAGTGAAAGCCAATCAAATGATTCGCGATAGGTCTGACTTGCCAAAGTCCTTACAAGAAGAAACTGCTAGACTGTACCGAAGACTCAGCGGCGAAGGTTTCGTAACAGGAAGATCAATTGCCGGCGTAGCCGCTGCTTGCACATATCTGGTAGCAAGAGAGGAAAATCTACCAAGGCAAATACCAGAAATTTCGGAAAGTTATAACATAACTGAAAAGGAACTCTCAAGACTAATTAGACAAGTATCAAGAAAGCTCAATCTCCACAAAATTACTTCACCAAATGAGTATTTTGACAAGTTCATCTCCGATTTACAACTACCACCAAATATCTTTACTCAAGTAAACCACTTATGGTCGAAGATACAACCTCACGAAGACATTTGGCAAGGTAAGAAACCAATGGGAGTGGCTGCTGCCCTGATTTACAAGGTCGCATCAGAGTCTGGAACCTCAAGGACTCAATCAGATGTCTGCAGAGTTGCTAATGTCTCAGAAGTAACCCTGAGAGGATTGCTACGAATATTCGATGGATTGCTATCTCAACTCGGTGAAGCATCCAAGCAATGAGACCCTAAAATTCAAGAAGCCCTATCAACTGGGCAGGATATGGGTTTCAAGGCAAAAGCCAGAAAACATCGAAAAGACGACGGCTCGGATAAAAAGGACAAGAAACAAAGCCGTGACCAAGGCGAATTACCCTGTGGAATAAATTCCTGTGGAAAGTTTGCCGACAAGTCATTAGGTGGCAGATCCTTGTCGCTAGACAACGCTATCGATATGTGGGGCCAGGGTAAATTTACTGCGGCAAAAGGCCGCGTAAGAGTCTGTAAGCCCTGTTATCGTGCTTGGAAAAAGGAAAATAAGAATGAAGATACCTACTGATTTCACTTTCACTTCTATCTTAGGGGTGTGAGAAAAGTAACATTACCCCCGGCTATCATTAACAAAGTATGTCAAGTGGAATAGTAGTACGCAGCATGATCTTGTCTGCAGGTTATGTTGTTGCATTAGATGATGGAATGATTAGCTGGAGACCTAACTTTGGTCGAAGAAACAATTACCGAATGCAGTACCCTGCATCAGTTCTTTTGGGAATGAAAGGGCCAACGGGGAGTTGTGAATCAATAGTTATTGGTGATGTTAAAGGTAATGTGATTCGTCTAAGCCTACCTCGCTTAGAACTACTAGATGCCTATGAAACTTCTAATACGGTTGTTAGATCCCTTTGCCGAGTAAGTTCAACTTCTGATAAAATATTAGTTGGTAACGAGACTGGAGATGTATGGCTGGTCGGAAGAGATGTGCCAAATGAAGTCGTAATGTTGTTCAAGCATGAGGATAGCATCACAAGCATTAGAACAATTGATAATCAAATCATCATACAAAGTGGTTGGTCAAAATTTACCTATGATTGGGAGGGTTTAATCATATCAAATACCAACAAAAATGATATTTTTGAAGACAAAATCCGACAAAGAAGTAATCGAAGATCTAGATTACTAGAAATGAAGTCGGAGCGATACACTCATGGCAATATCCTAGATATGCCGATAATTAGCTGACATCTTCACGCTCTGTTAATGGCCAGGGTGGATGAGGTGTCAGCCAAATTGCTGTCTGTGCGGGCCTAGCCCAAGATTTTGGTGATTGCCCGTCATTACCAACGCATTGTTCAAAGAATTCAATATGCCGTTCAAGCACCTCTTTGATATGAGCAACTCCCTTTATTGCAGGACCTTGCAGTGGGATTAGAGTGTCGAGGTTAAGTTTGCTAATTTTAATCAAACTCTCAATTATATCTGGTAAACAACCTGTTGGCAAATCCCATCTAGTTGGCCTGTCTGCTCTAGGTAGAATTGGTCCAGATATTAGCAGATCTTTTTCTTTAACATAATAACCAAGGCCATCAGAACTATGGCCTGGTAAAGCAATTACACTAATTTGGCCGTCCCCTAACGGAAATATATCCTCATCTGTTACTGATTCAGTACTAGTAATCGGCATATCGGAATCAAAACGATTAGCCCATGTAGTAAAAAAATCGCCTTTTGCCAAGGATGACTGCCCTTCTGGATGGATGTGAATTGTGCATGAATCAAACTCGCCGGCAATATGAGCCGCCCCTCCTGTACAAGGATATCTCCTTGAGGTGAGTAAAATCCGATCTAATGACTGTTCACCGATCAGTCCTTTGATTCGCTCAACTTGCAGAGTTTGGTACCAAGAAGTCCCGGCATCGATTAGGATATTTCCCAATGTACCTAGTGCTAACACTAGATTCGAATCGTGATGGATGCCGGGTAGGCGCACAATTCGCATATTTGGTGCTTGGGAAATAAGTGCTTCAATGTACTGTTCCTAGTCAGAGTACCACTCACTTGTTTGGTGGTGGTTATATAGGGGAAGTTGGTGGAACTGCCATGGCACGATTCCCCGAGGCAGAAGCAAGATTGCTTCGCCGCAAGATTTGCATGAAGTGTAATGCAAGACTCGCTTGGCGTGCAACAAGTTGTCGAAAGTGCAACTACAAGGGACTGAGACCCAAAAACGTCGAGCGCAAGGGTGCTTGAGTTTATCTTACTATCAAATACCTACTGTATGTAGTATTAGAGCCGTTATATCGCCAAGCAGTGCCATTGGTATTATTACCGGGAATAAAAATACTAACAACGGTAATTTGTAACTCACCCAGACGTACTCGACGTTATGTTGTTTAAGTTCATTTATTGATTTAGTCAACTCATCTTCACTTGGTGTTCTACGTGGCGCTCTAGTTTTGTGATAGGGCTTGATAGTTCCATCCGGCATTTCAACTAGTGATGTTAATAGCCAAACATGACGCTTGGCTACCTCATCAATCGGCATTATTGTTGAATGCCAAAACATCCGTATATCGCCTAGATTTCTTACATTACCTTGATATAAATTCTTCACCATTAGAATAAATGGAATCAATAAGAAACTGACTCCACCCCACATCAATAGAGAGATGGCTGGGGGAAGCGATAATATTAGTTCATCCCCATAATCCATCATCACCGGCATAGTTGACCAATTTGGAATCAGTATAGCAACCCACATCAATGCTTTAGCATCAGCACCACCATGAATCATCCGTAATCTCCAGCCTAAATCAATAGCGAAAATCACCAACAGACCTGATAATGTAGACCAGTATAATGCGGCCATTCCAACCTCATCGCCCAAAACTACGTCCAGTAAGTTAACATCACCATACTTAGTGAAACCAACAACTACTCCTGTTAAACTGACCAAATACCACAAAGCAACTGTGATATCTAATTTATTTCCAGACCTAATATCACTCACTGTTGGTCTGCCAATTATTGCAACTGAGGCATACGCTACAACTGCTGAGGCTGTCAAGTAGATGGTCCAATCTGCTTCCCTAGCAATTAATTCCAAACACCAAAGAAAAATTGCTGGTTTAACCCAAACCATCCAGTGCTCGTTTTTTACTCGCCTAGTTTTATGATCCATCCATGCAGCCCAACCCATTCCAAGCAGCAGTACACACACTCTGCTCCAACCTAGAACCTGTTCAGAGGCTAGTGCCATGACATAGCCATGTCGCCGGCGAATTTAAAGACGGCCTACTCGGTGGACTAATTGGTCAGCGTTGAGGGTTTATGATGGATATAGAGACAAGGCTTCAGCAAGTTGCGACTGTAATTAATCAAATTGATGATCCTAAAGTCCCAAGAAACATACGCAGGCAAGCCAAGGAAGCTTGTGAACACTGGTTACTCAATAAGGCTAAAAAATTGGATGTTCGGATTGCAATGTCTCAATCAAAGCTTGAAGAATTATACGAAGACCCAAATATTCCTCCCGAATTTGGTACTCTCATTTTGATGATTAATACCGAACTCGAAAAAATCTTGACTGAAGTCCTATGATTCTTCCAAGATATCGTGTGGAATTACTTTAATCCGTAACGATAAGAATGCGGCAACCAACATTACTATGCCACACAGATGAAATGATGTGTGATAATCAAACGGCCAATCTTTAGATACGGTAAATGTCCAAACTACCCCACCGGTAAGTGGCCCCAAAATACGAGCGAATGAACTGACTGATTCTTGTGCTCCCATCACTACTCCTAGATTGATGCCTTCTTGCTTGGCTGTAGTGGTAAGTAAAGAAGATGAAGTCGGCTGAAAAATACCATTGCCCACGGCAATTAGTATCGTTACTACAAATAACTGGGCAAGTGCCCAATCAGCCGCTGTATATGGTATTAAAGTTAGACCTAAACCAGTAATTAAACATGATATAGGTAGCAATTTTTTAGGCCCAAATCTTCTCGATAATGGTCCAATCAAAACGCCTTGAGTGACTATTCCTGCAATACCAATTATTGCAAAAATACGGCCGTTTTGCGCTTCATTATAACCCAGTCCACCCAAATCGATATCCATTCCAGTATACAAGATAAATACTGCATGCATAATAGTAAATCCAAAAATAAACAACATAGTAACCCAAATAATTAGGGCAATCGAACCGGTCTTAAGCATAGAAACAGATTGTGAAATAGATTTCCCAATCTTGGCATTCCAACCTAGGCCATCACTTTGAACACGTTTAGATTTAGGTAATGACTCAGGTAATTTCCAATAAGCGAATATCAAAGATAACATCGATAGAGCCCCTGCAGTTAAACATGGTAATAGATATGGATATGTTTCAAATATGGTTGATTCGAAATATTCCCATCTTGCAGCAGGATTGGATAACTCCCCTCCAATAAATGGCCCAATAGTAAAACCTAATCCAAAAGCTGCACCTATTATGCCCATTCTAGTAGTCATTTGTGCTGGACTGCTAACATCTCCTATGTACGCTCTTGCAACTGCTAGGTTGCCGTTGAAGACTCCTGCAAGAAATCTAGCAGCCAAGGCAATGATGAGCGTATTAGCCAATCCAAACATAGCGAAGAAAACTGTATTGCCAATTAAACCAATCATCAATACTGGACGACGTCCTATGCGGTCAGATACCGAGCCCCAAAATGGAGAAAACAAAAATTGTGCTGCTGAGTAGGATGTCATTAGTAAACCAACCCAAAGACCCACCTCAGTAATTCCATCTGCTGCTGCTAAATCTTCAACTAAATAGGTAAGAAATGGGATAACTATCCCAAATCCGATCATATCAATCATTGTGACTAAGAATAGTACAAACAGTGCTGCAGCACTAGCCTCAACTGTTTGATGAGGTAGTTTGTCTTCAGTCATGGCGTTCCCTAATACTCATCGTTTTTGTAGTCAGCGTGCTCAAGAGAGTTCAACTGATGATTCAAGCAGATGGAGAATTCTTGGAAACTTCCGGAGTCAATCTATCAATAACATTACCGAGACGCTCAACAAGTCCTGCTTTGTGGTCGTGTTTGATTAGTGCTTGCTCCATTACTTCATCGAGTGAATCTACTGGAAT
>DUJK01000033.1 GCA_013329925.1 Candidatus Poseidoniaceae archaeon | reverse complement strand
CTGGCTACACCACACGAGCGACAGCCCACCGACCAACCACCTGTTGATAACAATTCGCCTTAACAACGAGGTAAATTTACTCTGTAACTTGACTATTTGCATCGCCGAGTTTGGACCACCATGACCACACTAAATAGCCAACCAGGCCGAAAGCAATCATTCCAAGAGCGATGAGAATTTCATTATCGAGGAAGGCATTGATGGTATCGAGAGCTTTCTGGCCGTAAATGCCGATGAGTAAGGCTTCAAGGCCGAATCTTAGGCCTCTGCCAAATAATCCAGCGAGAATAAAAGAACGCTTATCCATCTCGCCCATTCCGGCAACCCAGCCAAATACTTTGTACGGGATTGGCGAAAATGCCGCAATGAATATTCCTACAGTGCCGTATTTTGTCGTTAAAGCCTCTAGTTTCGTAACATGCTTTTGCTTAGCAAAGCGGTCGAGTAATTGGCGGCCCCAGCGCTGCCCAATTAGATAACCGACGTAAGAGCCAGCAACTGAGGTTAGAGTTACTACTAGGAAGTACCACATGACTAGTGGTTTATTGTCCATCGCATCATATAACATGGGCAAGTATACCAAATCTGGTGGCAATGGTTGGATGATTGCTTCGGTAAATGAGACTAGGCCAAGCACTGCCGAATTGGTCCGGTCGAGGATGAAATCAAGTATCCCACTATACCACGACACAGACCCTGCTTGACACTTGTTTTTTTGAATGTGTGCCTAATCGGTGGGTTGATGTGGTTGATTGGCGGGTATTGTTCTTGATGCGAGTTCTCGATACGGCCGCCTTGCTTTACTGGCCGGTGACCCAGATTGCCGGTGGAGTATGTGCAACAAGTCAACAAACAGAACTTGAGCGGGTGAGTCCTGAACGTTTTATGCTGGTTAGCAGTATTGATGTTGATTGGCGAGATGTTGATCCACAATGGCTGAGTGAAGCACGCTTAGTCGCATCACAGAGTGGCGACTTACCTCGTTTATCAGATGTTGATTTGGATGTTTTAGCCCTGGCACTAGGCTTGAATGTGGAATTGTTCACCGATGATTACCGTTTACAAAATGTCATGAAAAATGCTGGCCTGTCAACCCAGCCGGTTGGAGTAAAACCGGCCAAGCAGGTTTGGCAGTGGCAATTACGCTGTACTGGTTGTCGAACTACGCAACCCGTACCAAAAGATGTCAAAACTAGCAAGCAAGGACCAGTCAAAGATTGTGATGTTTGTGGTTCACCAATGATGCTCAAACGAGCTAAGTGAATCACTCTTCAGCTGCGAGTTTTTCTAGGGCAGCGACTTTCTTTTCCAATTCATCTGGGTCCATGTCAGTAGGGTCAATGCCCACTGCCTTGGCCCTTGCAGCCAATGCTTGAGATGGTGTACGTCCTCCAGCATCCATATCTTGGATGGTCTGCTCAAGTTTCATAGCCTTAGTGGACTCATCGAGTCCCTTTTGGAATTCACCTTTACTACGGCCAAGTGCATTGGCCATCTTAGGTAGCCTATCAGCGCCGAATAATACGAAAAAGATGACTAATAATACGATGATTTCTAGAGGTCCAAGTCCACCAAACATGTTGCTTCCCCGTCTGTTGCTATGAGTGGATGCTGTTGAACTCTTCGGTTGAAAATTAGTAATAACTAGTGGTTTAACCACCCGATACTGGCGGTAGCAAGGCAAGTTCATCACCATCGTGGAGCAAAGTATCTAGAGCAGATATATCACCATTTACCGCGACCTTCAAACCCTTAGCCAGCCATTCTTCAATACCAAGTTGAACTATCGCAGTACGGCACGTAGCGGGTGTTTCAAGGATAATGGATTGATTTCGTTCAAGGATTTCCGCCAGCGGTCCAAAACACAAGACAGCGATGGTTAACTCGGTGTTTTCCTCGCCCATGATGGTGCTTTGAAGCGGTAGTTTATCAACGCAGTTCCTCTGTAGTGAAATCATGCGAGCCGTAATGGAAGCGACTGAATTATGGAAACTGTATGCTTCTGGTGAATCAACAGTACAAGCCGTTAGAGGCGTTGATGTCACCATCAGTGAAGGTGAGATGATTGCCATCATGGGGCCTTCAGGTTGTGGTAAGACTACCTTACTAAATGTGCTATCAGGTATTGACGAGCCAACTTCGGGTACAGTAATGATTGACAAGAAGTCGTTATTCGCAGTAAGTGATGATGAGCGTTCAAGAATTCGTGCTGAATATCTCGGGTTTATTTTTCAAGATTTCAATTTGTTGCCAGTATTATCGGCAGTAGAAAATGTCGAATTACCATTGTTATTACTCGGCAAATCAGCCACTGAGTCAAGAAATACTGCACTAGAGGCACTAAAGGCGGTAGGCTTAGGCGACCGTAGTGAACATCGCCCAAGTGAATTATCTGGCGGGCAGCAACAACGTGTGGCTATTGCTCGAGCAATTGTGCACTCACCGTCAGTGATCTTGTGCGACGAGCCTACCGGTAACCTAGACTCTGCAACATCAGCTAGTGTGATGTCATTGTTGAAAAGTATCAATGAAAAAATGGGTACTACTTTTCTTCTAGTCACTCACGATAGTGATGTTGCTAAGCAGTGCAGCAGGGTGCTGCGCATGGATGATGGATTAATTGTCAAAGACGAACGAGGCTCTGAGGAGGAGTGAATCTGCTACTTGAGGCAATCATCCTACTGCTGCTAGTTGGTATTCCAGCTAGTTTATCGACCACTATGATTGGTCGCAGTAGACAATTGTCCTTGACAACTAAGGGGCTACTAATCTTTGGACCAATAGTTGACGGAATAATCGCTTATTATCTGTTTGGCTGGTTAGGGATTAGCGGCATCACTCTGTGGGTTGGCTCGCTAAGCATTGCGCTGATAAGTCATGTACTTCTCCAACCAATGTTGGTGCCACAACGTTTGGTAGTTTGGCGTTTAGCCAAACAGAATATCATCCGTCGTAAACGTCAAGCGGCATTGTTGATGGCTGGACTGATAATTGCTTCAGCAATCATAACGTCGTCTTTAGTGGTTGGAGACTCCTTGGATGCAACTATCACCAAAGAGGTTGAAGGTAGTTGGACAGAGACTGATATTACCTTGTCAGGTTTTGATTTGAGTACCGGTCAACGGGTGATAATTGAGGAATCGGTAGCGGGTAAAGTATGGCAAGATGTCCTTCTAGACAACGATTTGTCAAGGATAATTGATGGTCAGCAGCAGGGGATTATCACTGGGGTAAGCGTTGAGTCAACCAGTGGTAAATCACT
>DUJK01000151.1 GCA_013329925.1 Candidatus Poseidoniaceae archaeon | reverse complement strand
TTCTCATGCAGGTGATGCACTAATTCAAAGAGGTATCAATAATGTCACTGATAGAAGAGAGCGCCAGAGTAGAGAATCTATGCCGATGTTCAATGCTTTGGATGTCGATCTGACAACTGTGCCGACTCAACAGAATAATGCAACACCAAATCGCGGCCTACTAGCACAAAGCGACACTAATCACTTGGAAGCAGGTCCTGCACCTATGCCTGAACTACTACCAAGTTTTTGGAACCGTGATGGATATCATAACCCAAATGAGCAAAATCATGAAGTGGTCGAGGAAAATTTCGCGGCTTTTTCATCCCCTGACCAATTACTGGGCAACATTGATGAAAACGGTGAGTTGGTAGAGTCACTAGTAGCGACTGCTAGAAGGTCTTCACAAGCAAAGAAGCCACTTGCACAAGACAAAACTTCTATTGATTCAAAAACAACCTTGCTAAGAAGAAAGGCCCCACTAAAAAATTCTAGGCTTATCAAGAAGAAAGGTCAAACTGGTGTGCGAGAGTCTTTGAGAAATAGACTAGTTCCATCCCAAATCAGAGAAGCTGTTAGTTCAGTAGGCAACCGAATTCTTAACAGCATAGAGCAAGGAGTTCAAGGTAATCCTACGCTAAGAGAACGCTCTGATGAAGCAATGGAGCAAGAATTAGAATCATTCAGCAACTTGGCTAAAGAAGGTTTACTACCTGATGAAAAGGTAAGAGAACTTGAAGAAACTACTCGAAGAAGAAAAGCCATTATAGAACAAAATCAACAAGAATTAGCCGAACATGATGGCCAATTCTCTTGGGGAGAATTAATTGATTCTGAGGAACATCATAGTTCTACTGCCGGCAAAGGCGGCCTTCCAAGGATTGATTTGTGATTAACCAACAATTTCTCTAAAGTGCGCTAGCCTTTCAGCAAATGCATCATTGTTCAATGATAGTAAACCACCGGTACCAAAGGACTCCAAGGTGAAACTAGCAGTTACTGTGGCTCTAACTAACGCCTCTCTTAATTCATCCTTACTAACATCCCCGGAACCCGATGCCAGATATGCAGCAATGGTGCCGGCAAAGGAGTCACCGCAACCTGTTGGATCCACCACCAGTTCTGTTGGATAAGCAGGTAAAGCAATCATACCACCTTGGTGAAAAGCGATTACGCCATGTTCGCCTTTCTTTATTACTAAACTCTTACACCCAACCATGGAAATTAATGTCTTAGCAGCTCTAACTAAGTTATCGTCACCTGCTAACATCTTTACTTCACCATCATTAATTATTATCAAATCAACACTTTTCATCACAGAAAGCAAATCTTCTCTTGCTATCTCAATCCACAAATTCATGGAATCAAGCATGGAAAGTCGAGTTCCTTGGGCTTGTTCCAATACTTGCGCTTGCAAGGCTGGAACAAGGTTTGCACAAAACAGAACAGTTGGCTCTGTTGATGAATCTGGAACTTTTGGATTAAAGTCACCAAATACATTCAAGTGTGTGTCATGGGTTTCTGCAACACCCATATCGCCATGATATGACCCCTCCCAGCGGAATGTTTTGCCCTCAGCAATTTCAAGTCCTGACAAGTCTAGTCCTTGACTTTCAAGCATAGCGATATCCGATTGTAAAAAATCTTTGCCAACTACACCGACCAAACCAATTTGTGACAGATTGAGGTAATTTGCATGGAATCGACTAGCAATCCCGGCATATACCGCTGAACCCCCTAGAGCATCTTCGACTTTACCCGCAGGCGAACTTACGCTATCGTAGGCAATACTGCCAACCATCAATACATCCATAGTATCACCCTAACCGAGTAACTCCTGGTGATTATCGATATATTGTATGGTAATATCACCATTGATGAAATCTTCCTCATCCATAATTCTTCGATGCAGTGGTATCAAGTGTTGCACCCCAGTTATCTGGGTTTCATCTAGTGCGGTGCGCATCCTTCTAATTGCGTCTTCTCTGTCTCTGCCCCAAGTTAGCAACTTTGCCAGTAATGAATCAAAACATCCTGGCATCTCATAGCCCGGATGGGCATGTGTGTCGCATCTAACACCAAACCCAGAGGGGAAATGACAATCCCACAATCTACCTGGACTAGGCACAAACTCTTTTGGATCCTCTGCATTCAATCGACATTGAATAGCATGCCCTCGCCATGTAATATCGCCCTGTTCAAGTGGCAGATCTTCACCTTGCGCAACCCGTATACCGAGTTCAACCAAATTGAATCCAGTAATCAGTTCAGTAACCGTGTGTTCTACCTGAACTCTTGGATTGACTTCTAAGAAGTAAAAGTCACCATTTGCATCACGCAAAAACTCGAATGTTGCTAGACCTTTGTAGCCAACTGATTCTGCGCCCCGGCAAACTAAATTTCCAATTTCTGCTCGCTTATCATCTGATAACCATGGCCCTTCTTCAACCAATTTTTGATGACGCCTTTGGATTGAACAAAACCGTTCCCCAAAATGTATTGCATTCTTACCATCGCCAAGTACTTGAAATTCTACGTGTTGAGCACCTTGAATATATTTTTCAACAAACACTCGCTCATCACCAAAGGCTGATTTCGCTCGAGACATACACAATTTTAGTGCACTAGCAAATTGTGATTCCTCTTCAACGATTTGCATACCAATTCCTCCACCACCCGCTGCGGCTTTAATAATCACAGGATAGCCTATTTCCTTTGCCAAGGCATCTGCTACTTTAGCATCTGAAATAGGTTCCGAAGAGCCCTTGGCAACTGGAAGACCTGCTGCTTCCATTGCTGCTCTTGCTTCGATTTTATCACCAAGCAGGGAAATGACTTCACTAGATGGGCCGATAAAAGTAATACCTTCCTCGGTCAATCGCTTGACAAAATGTGCATTTTCGGCTAGAAAACCATAACCGGGATGTACTGCATCGCATTCTAATTCTTTGGCTGCAGCGATTACTGACTCAATATCTAAGTAAGAATCGAGCGGATTTGTGCGATAATTTGGGTAAGCAACATCAGACATCATTACAGGTAGTGATAAGCGGTCCTCTTTGCCATGGATAATCGCAGCCTCAATACCCATGTCGCGCAAGGTTCGCAAAATTCTGAGAGCTATTTCTCCTCGGTTCGCTATCAAGACCCGTTTGAATCCCATAACCCGAGGTAAACCAAGACAATCTATGAGTAAAACGGTTGGTTATAATTTCAAATCAGCAACTAATTGAGTCCGGATTTCGGCATAAATTGCCTAAAAAGAGTAAAAAAAGGGAATTAAAATCCGGAAAAGTCAGTTTTTATAGAATATCTTGATAACCTATCACTCTGATGGAGCATTATGTCGAACAATGAGAAAACCGGTGCCCAGATTGTCGCCGAATTCGGTGGTAGGGATTTGAATAGAGACGGGAAAGTAATCAATTTGGTAGTTTGTGGAAATTCAAAATTTTATGACTACTCATGGCTTGAAGATGAACTTGATGAATGGGTTGAGCAGTATGCTTACCCTGATATGATCATCATCGGCGGAGCAAGTGGGGTTGATTACCTTGCTGAACGATGGGCAGATAACCAAAACATCCCTCTAGCGATATATACTGAAGCTTGGCAAAGCCCTCGACCAAACTCTGAACAAGATAGTGGCAGACCAGAGGCCGTTGCGACTTTGGCTAAAGAAATGTTAGAGCATGCAACTCACATGCTAGCATTTCCTGGGAAAGATTCCGTCTGGACAAAACGGATGATAGATATGGCCAATGAGTTTGGAGTCCCAGTAAAACAGGTACCATTGCCACAGTAATAGTTCAGTAAACGTCTCGCAGATATCGCTTTTGTTCCTTCATCATCGTCTTTTCTATGAAATGAGTTGCATCGGCTTCTGACATGCCGCCGTGGTCAATTGCGATATTTATCAAGGCTTTGTGCACATCCTTTGCCATGTATGTTTTGTCACCACAGATATAGAAATAAGCACCGTTTTCAAACCATTCCCAAATTTCAGCACCGTGTTCTTTCAACCTGTGTTGTACGTAAATTTTTTCTGCTTGATCTCTAGACCATGCGGTAGTAAATCGATACAAGTGACCTCCATCTAGCCAAGATTCTATGGTGTCTTTATAGTAGAATTCTGTTTTTGCTGATTGGTCGCCGAAAATTAACCAATTACGACCATTACCGCCATCGAAAACCCTTTGCTCCATGAAAGCTCTAAACGGTGCGATTCCTGTACCAGGGCCGACCATTATGATGTCTGTACTTTTGTCTTCAGGTAAAACGAATGATTTTGTTGGTGACATGAAAACACCAACTCTTTGCTGACCTGTGCCAATTTCATCGGCCATAAATTGAGTACACAAACCACCTCTATCCCTGCCATGATAACTAAATCTAACAATTCCCACTGTTAATTCTACTAAGCCCGGGTGGGCATCATGCGATGAGGCAATTGAATACAGTCTTGGCTTGACTCTACCCGCTAACTCAAAAAATTCTTCTGGAGTGTATTTTGCCGAAAACTCATTCATAATGTCGACATAATCTCTTGTCCAAAGATAGTCTTCCATCGCTTTTTGGTCGGTAATTAAGTGCTCTACTTTTTCAGCAGGGCTGTCTGAAGGAGTGCTAGGGGCTAATTCTGGCGGTAGTAATTCTTGTTCACTGGCCGACCATTGTTGCCGTGACCTAGACCTGGAAACCATCTTTACCGTAATTTTGACACCAGTAGATACTACTTTTTCTGCTAAAGATTGGACGAATTTCTTACTTGCTAAGTGCACCTCAAAATCTTTTTTCAGTGCTTCATACAAAGTGCGCTCTCCGTTGTGAGTAGTAACTATCTGATCTCTATCCCAGCCTTGAACTGCGATTAACTCTTCAACTATATGAGGAGGATTTTCTGGCACTACACCAAGAGCATCTCCTACTTTGTAATCAAGTCCTGAATCACCTAATTCAAACACTATGTGCCTAGTTTCTTTTTTCGAGCCTTCACCATTCAAGACGTAATTCTCTATTATGTTGGTGTAGTAAGGGTTTTTTGCACTCCATTCAGACTTTACTTCAGCCTTATTGGATGTTGCTTTCGGAACAACTTCAACTGATGGCGCTTCTTGTGTCGCAACTTCTGTTTCAATAGAGATTTGAATCGCAGCCATTGCAGGAATCGCCTTATCAACCCATTTTTGCCACTCTGGTTCAAAGTCAACATCACATAATTGGATTTCCGTGGTTCTGTTAGCTCCAAGTTGGAGAAGTTTATTGTCCCAATCTATGCCAGC
>DUJK01000163.1 GCA_013329925.1 Candidatus Poseidoniaceae archaeon | reverse complement strand
TGTAATGTACTATTGAATCTCACGGAATTAAATATTCAAATCATATGCAAGTAATCTCATGTATGTACCGTAAATAGTCCCTGATACATGCAGTGATTCTTCATTGAAACGATCCATTGTATCTAGGTAGGTATGGTATTCCCAAGCACCGCCACCATAGCATGAAACCGCGCGACCTACTTTGCCATCTAGCTCATAAATAAAAGGACAGTAATCTGAATTGCAAGGCATTTCATTTGACTCGCCTTTTGCTCCATCAAGTAAGCTGAATCTAATGTCGTATTTGTTGGCAATTTCATTCCGTTGTTCGGTGTATAGATTAGCGATTCTTTTGATGTGCCCATAGTCATCCTCATTGTTGGTAAACAGAGTCAATGAATTACCCCGATTTTGGAAATCAGCATCTACGTGATTCATATCAAAATTTAGATATAATCTCAAATTGTTTCGTAAACTGCTTTGCATTTCAGCGACATATGCTCTACTGCCCCACAATCCTTCTTCTTCGCCACCCCAGGTGCAGAATTGAATTGTTCGTTCCGGCATGCCTGTATTGTTGACTATTTCAGCGAGTTGTCTAGCCATTTCTAGTACTGTTGTGACTCCAGAAGTGTCATCCACCGCGCCTTCTCCTTGGTATACTGTATCGTGATGTGCTCCTGCAATAATTACTTCTGAACTTCTACCTTCAATAATCCCACATGGCACATAGATTGTTCGCTCTTCATCGTTGGTAACATCAATAATTAGTTCGATTGATGCTGGTTCTGTAGCATTGATTACTAAGGCTTCAAAAATGTCACCAGAATCCCTCGACATCGCAATAAATGGAATATCAGTCGGTATAGTTCCTCCATTTGCTGAGACTAAAGCGTCATAATTTGTCCCCTTGAAAATTGGTACACAGTCATTACCTTCTATCTGTCCACAATTGATTATTTTGTTAACACTAATTATTCCAGCCAAATCATTTTGAGCAGCATAACTATACATCTGAGTATTACTGACTCTTGATTCATCCATTCTTACATATCCTAAGGTTCCCGTTGCTGATTGCCAAAGAGCCTCATCAGTGCCATTACCTAAATCAGTTACAGTAATATCTTCATCAAACATATATTCGGATTGACCAGATAATCCTTGAATTACATAATCCACTCTATGTTGGAAAATGGTGACTTGTGAGCCGCCAGCCTGCCCAAGAGGGCCGTCACACGGTGAAAAACCCAGACTTCCTTGCACACATAGTCTGAAACTTGGCTCAGAATTTACATGATGCATTGGGACTTCATAACTATACGACCGAGCCTCATAACCCATATCTGACAGCCGGTCAAGGATATACAGAGATGTATTTGCTTCTTCTACTGTACCGCTCATTCGACCTTCCCAATCAGGATGACCTAATGCTACTAACTCTTCAGCATAGAGCTTGGTTTGGCTTTGTTCAAAATCAATTAACTCATAATCATAATCATCGCCGAAACCAAGCCATGATGGCTGGATGATTAGTACGGTTGAAATCATTAACACCGATAGTAATATTGCAATAATTGCTCCAATATTAAGCGGGCCGATTACTTGAGTTTTCATTCGTGAAATAATCATATCATATCTAGATTCTTCATCAATAAGATCTGCCTCAATTGAGATCATTACTGGTTCTTTAGAATGAGTAATTAAACGCTCAATTAATTCGGACTTCTTGCCTGATGTTGGCAAACTAAAACTCTCTAATTCCTGTTTAAGTTCGGCGACTAACATATTGTTGTAGTCTGATTGAGACATGAGGAACACTGTACCGTAGTCGTTTTACTTCAATAACTCGGCGGTCAATTGTGTATTAAATTTCATCGCCAGTCCATCTTTTACCAACCTGATGTTCAATATCTAGGTGGTCTAATATTCTGGCAATAATAAAGTCTACAAGATCGTCAATGGACTTTGGGTGATTATAGAAACCGGGAGACGCTGGTATTATTATCGAACCATTGGATGATAATTTGGTCATATTTTCTAGATGAATCGTCGCATAAGGTGCTTCTCTAGGAATCAGGATTAGTTTTCTGCGTTCTTTCATGGCGACAATCGCTGATCTGGTTACTAAATTGTCGCTGATGCCTGCTGCGAGTTTTCCTAAGGTGGTTCCTGAGCATGGGCAAATTACCACTGCGTCGATTTTTGCTGAACCGGAGGCCGATTTCCCGCCAATATTTTTTTCGTCATCTAGCACTGAATTGGTCATTTCTGCAAGAGTTTCTTTGGACATTCCACATTCGTGCTGTAATGTAATTTCACCAGCATTGCTTACCACTAGGCGAGTATCTCTTCCGTGTGAGTTTAGCACTTCTAACAAACGCTTTCCGTAGATGGCTCCGGATGCACCAGTTATGGCCACAACAATCTCGCCCATATCAAAGCCTAGAGATTGTTGCTTTTATTGACTTGTTTTCAATTAATAGCCGAATCAAGTGAATTTTCTAAGGCAGAAATGGCTAAATCAAAAGATTTAGGCTCTATAGACCAAGCCACTCTAACCCAGTTTTTCAGGCTGTCACAAAACATTGAACCAGGTATTACCAATAAATCATTATCTTTGCATGGCCCGTCAGCAAAATCTTCTGCAAGTATTTTATTTGGCAACTCAAAACAGCCAAAAATTCCCGCTTCAGGTTCATTCCATTTAATGGAAAAACGTTGTAAAACCGCTCTCAGTTTTGGTAAATTTTGACTCCGATAATATTCTATTGCGGTATCAACATCATCCAATCTCTGTAAAGCAGCACTGGCAATACGCATTGTTGGGCTACCCATGACTCCAGAAAATGTCATGAATACCCTTCTGGCAATCTCGATGGTATCCTTGTCTGAAATTATCCAACCAAATCTGATTTGGCCTAGTGAATAAATCTTAGTCAGTGAGTTGATTGAAATGTTGCCATTGCCGTATTTATGCATTGGATGGAAGTTAGGCTTTGACCTATATGCATCGATGTAGACTTCATCAGCAATGATTCCAACATTATGTTCTTGCGCGAAATCTGCAATCCATTTTCTATCATTCACATCAAGATTCCATCCACTTGGATTTGAAACCGGTGTAATCATTAAGATGTCTGATTTTATCATGGCATCAGCCCATTCCTGTTTATTGATTCTCCAATTGCCAATACCACTGCTTGGTGGATTACGCGTGATTTTAATCACTTCATTTGCCAAAATTAACGCAGATTGAGGTAGCGGTGCATAAGTCGGTGATTCAACAGCTACGACTATATTTTGCTTCACGCTCCTAAGTTTTGTTATCATTGCTAGTAGAGATAAGTTGATTCCTTGAGTTGCTCCATGGCAAATCAAGACATTATCTACCTCAACTCCTTCTCGATTGGCAATTAAGATTCTAGGATCTGCTATCTTGCCCATATGCTTCTTACCAATATCGTAGATTCCATCTTGAAGTAAATCAGGGATGTCCCAGTCATACTGCATGCCACTGAAAGATAAGTTGTGTTTACGTTCTTGAATCAGCCTTGGAATATACCAATCCAAATACTCGATAGCTGGTACTGAATTTTCGAAATCAGATAAGTCAAATCGAGGCCAATATGTTCGCATAATATCGCCAAATCTTTACGGCAATTATTTATTTTCGTTGATGGTTTGAAATTATACTGTGCTCCTATTCAATATCTTTGGCATAGTATCGATTAAAGAATCAATAACCTTGTCTCTTGGCAAGTTGTGGCCAAGCCTCTGCAAACAGGTAGTGGTTGATGATTCTAGGCCGCAGCCTGCTAAATTTTCCACTCTGTTTTCGGGTGTGTTGAGATTTATCGTAAATCCATGTCTTGAAGTCCATCTCAAGAAAGATAAACCGATGCTGCAAATTTTGTAACCATCTAGCCAAACGCCCTGCATTCGTTCATCGCGGACGCAATTAATTCCAAAATTGGCCAAGCTATCAATCACCCATTGCTCAATTAGTGTGATGATTTTAGCTACCGATGATTCTCCGGGAAAATCCCATTTGAAAATTGGATAAACAAC
>DUJK01000030.1:977-4004 GCA_013329925.1 Candidatus Poseidoniaceae archaeon | reverse complement strand
GGCAGTAATTCGAGTAATTTAGCGAATTCAGAGTATTGCTTGTAAAAATCAGGAATTAGTAATTCCTTATCTTGCCCAGGATAAATACCTACTCCATCGACACAGTCTCCTGATAGTACGAGATATTTGATAGTTTTAGCCAAAGGGTCAGAATGAAACCATCTGACCATTTTATGCCATTGAGCCTCCAAGAAGGTTTTGGACCCCAAGTGAACGTCTGACAGAAAAGCAGCACTAACACCAAATGGCGATACAGCTTTCTCATGGCGCTGTTTCATCGGGAAATGTAAGTCATCAACATAGAATAAATCACCAGTTTGACTAAAGGTCCCTGACACTCCAAGGACGTCATCTGGCATTAAGCCTGCTTCAATTATTTGCTCATGAAACCTGTCTCGATCATCACCTTGACGCTTAGTCAACAAACAAGTCATCTCCCCAGTCTCATCTTCTAAGTTCCAAATCAAGTGGCCATTTTTGGTATATCTAGGTTCATTTACCAAGCCAATAGCAACTGCTTTGTTTTCATAACCTTGGTAACGGTTTACCTCTCTGAGCAATCGTTGAATTTCAGTGGGCTTTCTTGGTAGTCTAGAATTTTGGACAATCATCTTTCTGATTTTGTTTAGCCGGTCAGAAAAACATGCAGTAATATCAGTCATTTTACCTTCAGTAGTACTTTTTCCTGTAATGTCGTAATGAATTGAGATATCATTTGAAGCATCCACTGCAAGACAACTATAATCAGATTCTTGCCAATCTGGCAAATTATTTCTAAATTTAACATCAAGTAACTCAGGCGCAGCAATTGGTGCGATTACTCTACCTAAATCAGTTGAAGGGTTTGTGGCCACAATATCCTCTTTTTGAGAACTCAAATTTGGTACTGAGCTATCATTATCGTACATTTCAGTTAGTTGAGCGAATATTTTGTCATTCAATACACCTTTATGAAAGTCAATTTTTGTACCCTTATCTAGTAGTCCTGACGGGTCATCATGGCTAACTAGTAAATTTATTATTGCACCACTAGCAATAATTCTTCTTTGGCGCAACATTTTGACGATATCCTCAGATGTCGCAGCCATAAGTTACCGTAATGACGCCGCCCCAAAAGGAAACCGGTTGACCTTAGTATTATTTCCAGTCAACTTCTTCACCGAATGATTCAGAATCATCTTCCGGATTCTCACCACTCCAAGATTCATCTTGCCAAGGTGCGGATTGCTTTGCCTGCGCTTCTCTTTTGGCACGCTCTTTTTCAAATTCTACCCGTGCTCGTTCCTTTTCCTCAGCCATTTGTTGAAGTTTCTTCCGATTTTCTTCTGCCTCATCCATTGCTTCATCCCATCTTCCAATGGCAGTTAACAGCGCGAAATGCACAAAGCCAATCTTATTTTCTGACCTATTGCCACCGATCTGGGTAGATTCAGCGTTGGCCCATGATTTAGATGCAATGCCGACATATACCGTTCCAATTTTCTTGGTTGTACTATCGTTTCCTGGTCCAGCAATTCCAGTAATTGAAATCGCAATGTCTGCATCAGCATTTGCTAATGCACCTTTAGCCATTTCAATAGCCACATAAGAAGAAACAGCTCCACGCTTTTCAAGGGTTTCTGGATTCACACCAAGTTGAGATATCTTTGCTTCATTAGAATATGTTACCCATGATTGGTTAAACCAATGACTGGCTCCAGCAATATCTGTAAAGGCACTAGCGAGCAAACCACCAGTACAAGATTCAGCCACAGTTATGCTGTGGCCCCCTTCTTTCAGACGCCTAACTAGGCGGGCTGCGGCTGCTTGGATATCTTCATCCATTCAACCTTGCGTCATGCGTCATAGTTTTGAGGTTAACGCATGCGTTGCATTCAATAATGAGAGGCAACACGGCAGGCTAGGGTCTGTGGTCTAGGGGTTTATGACGTCGCCCTTACAAGGCGAAGATCGAGGGTTCAATTCCCTCCGGACCCACCAGTTACCAACAGTAATCTTGCAAATCGCCTTGTCCATCTAATACAACTTTTGTGATGCCAGTGCGCTTGCTAATTTGCGCCTCGTCATCATTCTCAAAATTTGAATCTGCTAAAATCAGATGGACTGCTCGTTGCCATAAGCCATCAGATATCTTCGCTCCACGAAAGTCAATAGCCACTAGAATATCCAATAATTCACTGTGAAATAATATGGTTGCAGCAGCAGATAATTCTTGATGAGTAATCAATAACCACCTAGCGCCATCAAGCACAGATAAGTCGTTATTTTGTCGGTAATCGCTGAATTTCACTACCTTCATGGTATCACCTAGATTTTGAACCGCAATAAAGCAATGGCTCCCCCTATTCCCAACAGTTGTTGACCTGAGTCATGGTCGGTAGAGCATTGTACCATTTCGCCGCCAATGTCACTTAGTGACTTACACCATAATTGCCAAGAAGTGCCATCAATAATTGCCTGTTCATCTCGTAGTAGGTCTGCTGAAATAAGTAATGTTTCTATTGCTCCTTCATTACGGGCTTTGGTTAATTCCATCAATCCATAAGCTACAGCACCATTGGTTGAAACTCTCATCCAGGCCTCTTCTAGTAACCCAATTTCCTTGGATATTGCATAATCTTCTAATAAATTTCCAGCAAGCCCTTCCCGAAGTATTTCATTAGCCCCTGCCCGACCAGACATTGATGTTGCGATAGAGGAGATTAGCCTAGTTTGCCCAGCACTTTTCATGTCTTGCAGGTATATTTCTCGTGCATGACCTGGGCCAGATAGAATGAGTGGCGTATCTTTTGCTAATGATTCAGTAAGTTCCTTGATGACTTTTTCTCTAAATCCTTTGGCAACACCACTTGATTGTTTAACATCAACCCGCTTTCCTCCGCCACGCATGGTCCAAGTTGTCGATTCTCTAAGTCCTCTAGATGTTACATGAAATAAAATCACTTCATCATTTTCCACCACAGCTAATGCTACTTGGACTTGTTTAGCGGCATCAATTGCTTGCTGCAATAATTGTTTATCGGTATC
>DUJK01000030.1:0-546 GCA_013329925.1 Candidatus Poseidoniaceae archaeon | reverse complement strand
CCAAATGATTGGTATTCAGTAGTTTCAATACGTAATCTAATCCACATCTTCTTTCGCTCAGCAGACTTTGCTCTACCGCCTTCTTCACCAGCAGTAGTTTGATCACGACGTTCACCTAGCATGCCTAGTGACATACCTTTTCTAGCTAATCTAGCAAGTGACCATAAGTCATCTTGACCAACAATGCGCAAGCGCCATAACATTGGCTCTCGCTTCAATATCTGCATACATTCACCCAAAGATTCCAACTTGATTGCCGTCATCATCCATGTCCATGTTTAGTGCAGCAGGTCGTTTAGGCAATCCCGGCATGGTCATCATATTACCAAGTATGGCTACAACAAAACCTGCACCAGCATTAAGCCTGAATTCTCTAACAGGTAGCGTGAAGCCACTAGGTGCCCCTAATTTGCCAGCATCATGGGAGAATGAATATTGAGTCTTAGCCATGCAAACCGGCAAGTTCCCGTAGCCCCAAGAGGCGATTTTGTCCAGCTGTTTTTTGGCCTTTGGCTCAATTAGAACTTCTTTAGCCTTGTACATTCG
>DUJK01000127.1 GCA_013329925.1 Candidatus Poseidoniaceae archaeon | reverse complement strand
CTCCCCGTCGATTATCAATGACGCCGTGGGGACTGTGTTTTTAATATCAAAAATAACCATTTGTTCTGATGATAAGCCTCCTTTGTCATATACTGTTAGGCTAAGTGTGTAATTTCCTGATTGAGTCCCAGATAATGAGTAAGTGTTGAGATCCTCACCCATTTTTACATCAATCGGCAGGGTACCTGAGTGAGACGGTCTTCTGAGAGTCCAAACATAGTACATGTCGGTACGACCCCAGTAAGGGTCTTCTGTTAACGTGGCATCAAATGTATGCCAAATATCATCCTCCACTGCATAATCAATTCCTGATATTTTAATCACTGGAGGTTGATTGTTGACACGAATTGAAAACTCATGAATTGCCCCCTCCGTATTCGAACTGCTTGACGAGCAACCAATTAGGGTTATTTCGAGCCAACCATCTAGTTTCCCTGAAATGTCCCAAATGATTTCAAAATCTCCGGAAGGAAATTGGTATACTTCTGATGTTAAAGATGACTCACTACAAATTGAAGATTGAGGTATATGAGAGGATTGCATAAGTCCCTGTGCTAACGAGCCTGTGAGTTCTACGTTGACTTCACCTATTGGATAGGTACCAAGCCAACCACTAACTTTCATCGAAGAATCGATTAATTGCCCCGATTGATCGGTGTCTAATAAAAATCCAATTAAACCTGTTGAATTATCTTGGATCATAAAAACAACTCTATTTTCAATAACCTCTAATCCACTATCGTCAATAGAATGGACACTGACATAACAAGCACATTCTCCTGTGGCTGAGAATGTTAACTCAAAGGACCAAGACCATTGTTCCCGACTACTAGTAGAGGTAATTTCAACCATAGAATTTAGCAAATCTCCGCCATCGAATTCGGCACCATCTTTAGAAACCCTCCAAAAAACATCTGAAGGTTGTTCATCATCTTCAATGATTCCTGAAAAAAATATTGATTCTGATGAATATTCACCATTTTCAATATCTATACTAATTAATGCCGGATCACCATCGTATGTTGTATCGGCTGTAACATTATTACAAAGCAAAAGTAATGCTGTTAGAGACAGCACAACCGGCCCCCAGTGCCTCTTCATCATTGTTATCGGTTGACCAATCTGTCTTGAACCCCATGCAAATGTGTTCAATTCATCTCTCAGATATTTGCATTTGCCACACCATTTCGTCTAACCAAGTTCCTAGTGTGTCGATATCAACGAATTCATGACTAGCTTCAGCGGTTAGAATACAATCACAAGCGGCCGCGGCTAGTAAACCCGCATCTTCCATCGGCAATCCGTTTCCTAATGCTACAGCCAGGGCAGTAGCTGCTGCGTCATGTAAGCCAATTTGTTGTTTTGGAGCAGGGGCAGAACAATCAAAATGAATTGTTTCACCCTCCGATTGATAGAGGGTCACCCCATTTACCCCTCCTAAAACCACCAGAGCATCCCAATCGTATGTTGTGATAAGTTCCGATGCTGCAGTAGCCGAATCGGAAGCTTCCAAACGCCGGCGCAACAGTTCCATACCCCTCATTTCAACAAGAACGACTGTAGCGCCGCGGGACCGTTCTAAACCAGTTAATTTTGGGTCCATTATTACAGGAATTCCAATTTTATGGGCAGCCCCTATCAGCTTTGATGCGCTGGAAACAGTAACAGCACCATTATCATAATCAGAGATTACCAAAGCACAACTATTCTCCAATTGTTTCATCGCATTATTGGACAATTTCTCTGACATTGAGGCCTCAATAGACTCTAGAGGCCCTCTATCCGCTTGGAGTAATATTTGGCTGTCTTCAAGAAGACTTTCTCTACTACCAAAGAATCGAATTTTCACTAGTGTATGCCTATCTGAAACTGATTCAATTCCTGTTACTGTTATTCCGTCTTCAATTAACATGTCCACAATTGCTTTACCTTCTCTGTCATTTCCAACAAATGTGTGAAAATCAACATCTAGACCTATTGAGTTTAGGCCTCTTGCAATGTGGGCTGCTGCCCCTGGGCTCTCATCAGTTTGGAAAATTTTGAGGACAGGGACAGGGGCGATTGAATTGAGGTTGTTCGCATATCCGTGGTGATAACGGTCTAACATCACGTCTCCCAATAATGTCACTTGGGAACCTTCCATATCATTGAGACTAGAACGTAATCTACGTAGTGATTCGATGCGTGAGACGGTATCTTCGTCAATCGCCATGCACCGTCGAATGGTGGAGGGCGAATGAGGTTTGGGGGAGTTAAATGGTCAAATCATGACCGACTAACTCAAGCGAGTAGGTTCTTTCCGCGAGGTATGGCTGACCTCTCCGGGAGTTGGATCTATGAGGGACCAGCCGCAGATAGGCTTTGGCAAAAATCAGCGATTGGTAGGCCTGTTGGAGAGGGGAAACTAGAGCTATCCCCTGCGGAAACAATGTTTGTTCACTATCACAGACACTTAGATTTACCAACAAATGATTGGAAATACACAGCGTTAAATCAAAATTCGATGCTATTACAAGAATACTCCATCTTAGAGGCTCTTCGAGTACCAGGAAATAAACTTATTTTATCCCAAAATATGGAACTTTTTTCCCAACAAATCCACCCTATGTCTTGGGCTGCTAGATGGACTTCTAACACGCATCCAAGAAATAGTAAACCAGTTTCTGAAATACGATGGTTTCATGAATCTGACAAATTAGATGCGATTGAATTACATCAATGGATAATTGATGTAAGTAGTTCAGGAAGGATTCCCGAGGTGTTGGTTGTTGATGAAGAATTGAGTGTTGTGACATACCACCTTTCTTCGGAAAACCCCCTCGGTTCGTTTCAAGAACATGGAGCGATAGAATCTTTGGCTAACTTATCAGGAGGTATTGCTTCAGCCAACGGTTTGCTATTTCCTTCTGATGATTGGAACATCAAACAATTAGGAGTGCCTACATCTGGAGGCATACATCTAGATTCAATCGCATGTGAAATTATTCAAGGATTAAATCCTATATCTGAAGGCGCAATGATTCTTTCTGACTTGCTAAACAGAGGCCTCGTTATTCGACCCGGATTCAAGTATGGGACTAGATGGAGATGTTACGATAAGCCTCTTGGAGAAGATCACGCACCTTTCCTCGTAGTCCTACCTGAGGATGCGCCAAGAGATTGGGCTGGTGCTTGCCTCGCTTCCAGATTAGCATCAGGAGTTAACAAAATTTGGTTACACCCAGTAGGAGAAGGAAATTCATGGAATTATCTAGCAATTACTAGACCACCCCCCGATTCACGGTGGTCAAATCCAAATAAACGATGATTTTACGATTATTGAGATTCATTTTCTTCATTTATGGGTGGATTTTTACTAATTGTTTTGGGATTCGAACTCGGGACCAAAGAGATAGCCATTAAGATGAAAATCACCATAATCGCATTGCTAGGTTGAACCAACCAAGAAAGAGGACTATCCCCGTTGAATGATGATTGTGCGGTGAGGGTAACCGGAACTCTTTGTTCAAGTCCAAATGAGTCTACGAAAACAAGTTCTCCTTCTGCAATCATGCCTGGGGTCAATAACCCGTCAGGAACAATGTTGAGTACCACATCAGGGCACGCCTGTAATTCGCCCGATGTTGAAACTGTGGAGATTCGGGAAAGCGCACCTTCTACTGCAATTGAGTATGTTCGTGAATCTTCACCCAAACAAGATGTAGTGAGTTTCACCTGAGAGTTTTCATCCCATGGGATGATTGCAGTAAGATGTTCAGAAGTGATTCTATGACCTATGGAATACCAGTCTAAATCAATTTGCCAATTCTCTTCTCCTTGACATCCAATTGTACCTCGAAGATATCCTGAG